>JADCFR010000417.1 GCA_020249415.1 Roseomonas sp.
GCGCACGCCGCCGCGCGGCCTGGCTTGCCGCAAACCCGCACCGCCATTGCCATCTGCATCCGGCGCGAAGACATGGCGCTGGTGCTGCCGCCATTGGCACGCTTGCTCTCGGGCTTGGCCGCGACCGGCGCGGCGGAGCGGTTTTCGCTCTGGTTCCTGTCAGACACACCCGAAGGCAGCGATGCGGTAGCCGAGGAAGCCGCCTGCCGCGCCTTCGCCGCCGCGCAACCTATTGCCACGCATTACCGGCGCCGCGCGCAAAATACCGGCTTCAAATCCGGCAATGTGATGGAGTTTCTGGACCAACACGCGGCTGGGCACGACTTCATGCTGTGCCTGGATGCGGATTCGGAAATGACGGCGGATGCCGTGCTGCGCCTGGTTGCCTGCATGGAAGCGGACCCGAAGCTCGCGATCCTGCAACAGCTTATTCATGGCAGGCCGACCAAGGCAGGATTTCCGCGGCTGTTTCAATTTGGCATGCGCCACGGCATGCGCGCCTGGGCAACCGGGCAGGCCTGGTGGCAAGGTGATGAGGGTCCCTATTGGGGGCATAACGCGGTCATTCGCATCGCGCCCTTTCGTGCCCATGCGCGATTGGAAACCCTGCCCGATGGGTCGCATATCCTCTCGCATGATCAGGTGGAGGCAACGCGCCTGCATGCTGCCGGCTGGAAGGTGCGCGTGCTGCCGGAGGATACGGGCAGCAGCGAAGGCAATCCGCCAAGCTATAGTGATTTCATCACGCGCGATCTGCGCTGGGCGGCGGGGAATATGCAGTATCTGGCGCTGCTGCGCCTGCCCGGCCTGACCCCGATGGCGCGCTGGCAATTGATTCAGGCAATTCTGCTGTTTTTGAGCGCGCCGTTTTATGTCGCGATCCTGTTGCTCGCGGCCTGGAATGGCCTTGGCGGTGGGGGCGATACCACGCCGATTGGCGCCTTGCTCGCGCTGCTCATCGCAGGTTGGTGCTGCCATTATGCCGCAAAGCTTGCTGGCTATGCCGAGGTTGTGCTGAAGCCCGATCTTGCCGCACGCTATGGTGGGCGTGCGCAATTCCTGCGCGGCGCTTTGACGGAGTTGGTCTTCACCGCCTTCATGGAACCGGCGCGGCTGATGAGCCAATGCCTGTTTCTGCTCGCGATGCCCTTCGGCATGCGCATGGGTTGGGCGCCGCAAAATCGCAGTGAACGCGGCATTGGGTTTGCGGATGCGCTCAAGCAATTCTGGGCGCCTACGCTTGCAGGCTTGGCGCTGACCTTCGTTTTTGCGTCGGTATCCTTCACCGCGCTGCTGATCGCCGCACCGGTGCTGATCAGCCTGCTTGGCGTCATTCCCTTTGCGATGTTGACCGCCGATGCTCGGTTTTCTGCCTGGCTGGTCAGGCAGCGCATTTGCGCGCTGCCAGAGGAATTACTGCCCGCCTAATGCGCCGCAAAAATCGCGCAGCGTGCCCGGCGCAAAAGGTGCTTTGTGGCGGAACCGGTGAATAGCGCGCGCAGCCCCGTATGTTCATAAGCGCCCATCACCAACATCCCCGCCGGCATGGCGGCGGCTTCCGCCAGAAGCGCTTCTACCGGATGCGAGCCAATCACCGGCAGCGCCTTCGCCGCCACATCATGGCGCTGCAAATAACCCGCCGCCGTACCCGCCAGGGCAGCGGCTTCTGCCTCATCATCCGCCACACTCAACACCGTGGCGCCACAGCGCCCAAGACCGAGCAGCGCGAAAAGCTGCACGGCGCGCAGCGCGCCCGGTGAGCCATCATAAGCCACCAGCGCAGCGGCGACGGGATCAAAACGCGCGCCGGGGGGCACCACCAGCAAAGGGCGCGTGCGGTCATGGAGCAGGGCTTCGATAGTGGGAGAAAGGCCATCATCTGCTTGCTCTCGCCCCAGGGTGGAATCGCGACCCACCACCAGCATGTCATGGTCGCCAGCGGCGGCGAGCAGTGCCTCGGCAGGTGAGGCTTCCAGGGTTTCCACCGCAAAGGGTAGGCCCGCAGCGGCCTGCTGCAGCCCAGCCACGGCCTCCGCCGCTGCAGCTTCAGCCTGGCGGAGCAAGGCAGCGTCGCGCCGTTCCTTGAAGGCGGCAGCGCCGGGGGGCACGGCTTCATGCGCGCCGGTCAGGCCGGGGCGATCCATCAGCACCGCCGCTGTCAGCGCCGCACCGGTATGGCGTGCCAGCGCAACGGCGTAATCGCGGGCGGCCATGGCGCCTTCCGTATCATCCAGGGCCAGAAGAATGCTGCGCAACATGGCGGATGCTCCCTCAAGCAAAGCCGGCGGAAAGGACCCGCCGGAAGATCGGCACCGCCGCCGCCAAATCCGCCAAGGCCACGCATTCACGCGGCGTATGGGCGGTGGCGATGGTGCCAGGGCCCAAAATCACACAGGGCGCGATATCCTGCAATTCGCTGGCATCCGTGCCGTAAGGGGCGGTGGCGGCGGGCTTGCCGGTAACATTTTCCGCAAGGCGGATCAGCGGATGATCTGCCGGCAATTCAGGCGGCGTGCCTTCGCGCCTTTCGGTCAGTTCCACACCTGCGCGCTCAGCGGCTGAGCGCACCGCGGCTTCAATGCCGCTGACATCTATGCGACGGCTGCGGCGGAATTTGATCCGCACCGTTGCCTGCGCCACCGTGACATTCACCGCCGTGCCGTGATTATCAATCACCAGATTGAAATCGGAAAAGGGCGGGTCATAGGCGGCATCGTGATAGGCAGGGTCAAAGCGCAGCTTTTCGTAGATGGCCTTCATTTCCGCCATGAAGGGAATCAGCGCCCAATTCGCATTGAGCCCCTTACCGGTGGAAGAATGCGCCTGCACGCCGCGTGCAATGGCCGTATATTCGATATGGCTGCGATGCCCGCGCACGGGCGCCAGCGCGGTTGGTTCCGCCACCACAATCCCCTGCAAGCCAAGCGATGCCGCGAGCTTTGATTGCGCGGCGATGATGCGCGCGCCCTGCTTGCTGGTTTCCTCATCCGCCGTCAGCAGCAGCGTGGCCGGCACATAGGCAGGCAAGCCAAGCGCGGCAATGATGCAGGCCGCAACCGGGCCTTTCATATCCGCGCTGCCAAGGCCATGCAGCACGCCATCCGCGATGCGCGGTGTCCAGGGCGGGTCTATCCAGCCGGTTTCCGGCACCGTATCCATATGGCCGGACAGCGCATAACCGCCGCGCGGGCCGCGATGCGCGACCAGGGCGCGCTTCGCCACGCCTTGCGCATCCGTGTAATCCAGCCGTTCAATCTCAAACCCCGCCAATTCGGCTTCGATCCGATCAGCGAGTGTCAGGTTGGAGACCGAGGAACGGCTATCAATCGCCACCAGATCGGCGGCGAGGCGGGTGAGGGCTTCGGCGTCTTGGGTCATGCCCCAGCATCCCTTGCGGCGCGGCCCAGGGCAAGCGACTGTGGGGGGATGAGTGACATCGCCTATCTGGACCCCCGCAGCGGGGCCACCTATCCGCTTGCCACGCCGCGCTGGTGTGGCGATGGCCAAGCCCCCCTGATGCTGACGCCACTGCCCGGCATCACGCGCGCCGCGATCCGCGCTGAGGATCGCTCGCTCTGGCGCTATGGCGCCGCGTTACCCTTCCTGCCGGATGACCCCATCACCATGGGGGAGGGCTGTTCGCCCCTGGTGCCGCGCGTGATTTGCGGCGCCTCGGCACTTATAAAATGCGAATGGTTCATGCCGACCGGGTCCTTCAAGGATCGTGGCGCATCGGTGATGCTGTCCCTGCTGCGCGCCCAAGGGGTGACACATGTGTTGGAAGACTCATCGGGCAATGGTGGTGCCGCGGTTGCCGCCTATGCCGCCGCGGGTGGGATGCGGGCAAAGATTCTGGTACCGGCTTCAACCTCTCCCGCCAAGACCGTGCAATCGCGCGCTTCGGGCGCCGAGATCGAATTGGTGCCCGGCAGCCGCCAGGATTGCGCGGATGAGGCCTTGCGCCAGGCCAAGGATATCTTTTACGCCAGCCATAATTGGCACCCCTTCTTCCTGCACGGCACGAAGACGCTCGCCTATGAACTCTGGGAGGATTTGGGGTTTGTCGCGCCCGATAATGTCATTGTGCCCTGCGGCGCGGGGTCCAATGTGCTCGGCTGCGGCATTGGTTTTGCCGAATTGCAGCGCGCGGGGGAGATCACAAAACTGCCGCGCATCTTTGCCGCGCAGCCGGAAAACTGCGCCCCCATTGCGCGCGCGTTTCTGAAGCAGCCGGCGGTGGCGGCGGTGCCGACGATTGCGGAGGGCACCGCCATCGCACAACCCATCCGCACCCCGGAAGTCATTTCGGTTTTGCAGGAAAGCCTAGGCGGCGCAGTGATGTTGAGCGAAGCCGAGATTGGCGCCGCGACACTCGACCTCGCCCGCACCGGCATTTATGTGGAACCGACTTGCGCGCAAGCAGCAGCGGCCTTCGTGAAATTGCTGGAAGCCGGCACGATCCGCGCCGATGAAACCACCGTGGTGGTACTGACCGGCACGGGGCTGAAATCCACGCCGCGCATCGCCGAACTTTTGGGGGTAGCCATCTGATGGCCGGGCCGCGCATTGCCCTTTTGGGCTTTTCCATTGAATGCAACCGCTTTGCCCCGGCAGCAACTTTGCGGGATTTTGAAACGCGCTGCCTGATTGCGGGCGACACCATTGTGTCCGATGCGCGTTCCGCTGCCCCGGCCGCCTTGGGTGAAATGCCTGGTTTTGTCACGGCGATGGATGCCAGCGGCGCCTGGGAACCTTGCCCCATTCTGCTCGCCATGGCGGAACCCAATGGCCCGGTGGAACAAGGCGTTTTCGATGGTTTCATGCAGCAATGGCGCGAAGGGCTGACCGCGCTGAAAGGCCGCGTGGATGGCGTGTATTGCGTGCTGCATGGCGCGGGGCTTGCCACCGCTGATCTTGACCCGGAAGGCAGTTTGCAGGCGCTGATTCGCGACACACTGGGCGATGTGCCCCTCGTCTGTTCCTATGATCTGCACGCGAATGTATCGGATCGCATGGTGGCGCTAACCGATGCCTTTGTCGGCTATCGCACCAATCCGCATTTGGATATGCGCGAACGCGGCGCGGAGAGTGCCGCGCTGATGCGCCGGCTTCTGGCCGGTGAGCGTTTCCATCGCGCCTTCCGCCGCTTGCCGATTGTCGCACCCACCGTTTCCATGCTGACCGCGCAGGGGCCTTATGCTGAGGTGATCAACCTCGGCCAGGAATGGGCGGCGCAGGATCAACGCATTGCCAATGTCTCCATCATGGGCGGCTTTGCCTATGGCGACACCCCCTTCAATGGCATGGCAGTGATCATCACCGCGACAGATCAGGCGGCGGCGGAAGCGCTGGCGGATCGGCTGGCGGCGGCCATTTGGGAAAGGCGCGGGCGCTTCATTGCCAATCTGACCGCCTTGGAAGACGCCACGCGAAAGGCGCTGCATAGCCCCGTGCCGCTGGCTTTCGCCGATGTTGCGGATAATCCGGGCGGCGGTGGGCGCGGCAATACCATGTGGATTCTGGAAGCCTTCCATCGCGCCGGGGTGCAGGATTGCCTGGTGGGTGTGATCCATGACCCGGCCTTGGCGGGTGAAGCGCATAAGCTTGGCAAGGGTGCCCGCTTCACTGCGCGCTTCAACCGTGATGTCGCTGCCGATGATCCCTTCAGCAAGCCCTTCAGTGCGGAAGCGGAAGTGGTGGCGCTTTCCGATGGCCGTGTGACCGGCCGGCGCGGCATTTTCGCCGGCACGGCGATGACTTTGGGTGCCACGGCAGCACTGAAAATCAGCGGCATCACGGTCGTGGTGATTTCCATTCGCACGCAATGCGCCGATCCGGCCTTCTTCGAGCATCTCGGCCTGGATGTCGGTAAGGCGCGCGCCGTGGTGGTGAAATCGCGTGGGCATTTCCGCGGTGGCTTCGATGAATTTTTCAGGCATGAACAGATTGTCGAAGTGGATTGCCCGGGCCTCA
>JADCFR010000418.1 GCA_020249415.1 Roseomonas sp.
CAGCACGCGCACCGGCATATTGATGCGCGCAACACCTTGTTCCACGCGCCCGGTCAGGATGCGGCCTAGGAAATTGTCGCTCTCCAGGATGGAGGCATTCATGGCGAAGGGCTTTTCGAGGTCCACCTTCGGCGCCGGCACATGGGACAGGATCAGGTCAAACAGCGGCGCCAAATCCTTGCGCGGGCCTTCCAGTTCCAAATCCGCCCAGCCCTGACGGCCAGAAGCGAAAAGGGTGTGGAAATCAAGCTGTTCATCACTCGCGCCCAAAGCTGCGAAAAGGTCGAAGACTTCGTTATGCACCTCATCCGGGCGGGCATCCTGGCGGTCCACCTTATTGATGACCACAATCGGCTTCAGCCCGCGCGCCAGCGCCTTGGTCAGCACGAATTTTGTCTGCGGCAACGGGCCTTCGGCGGCGTCGCACAGCACAATGGCGCCATCCACCATGGACAGGATGCGCTCAACCTCGCCGCCGAAATCGGCATGGCCGGGCGTGTCCACGATATTGATCTTCACACCCTTCCATTCCACGGCGGTGGATTTGGCGAGGATGGTGATGCCGCGTTCGCGTTCCAGATCATTGCGGTCAAGCGCGCGTTCGGCGACGTGCTGATTGGCGCGGAAGGCACCGGCCTGGCTCAGCAGCTTGTCCACCAGCGTGGTCTTGCCGTGGTCAACATGGGCGATAATGGCGACGTTACGAATTTGCATGGAACACCTGGGGAAGAGCCTGGCAAAACGCCACCAACCCAGCTCCCAAGGCTTGGGGGCGAGCGGTGGTTTCCATCCAGGCGTTTCGTTATGGCGGGGAGATAGGGGGTCGCGCCGGAAAAAGCCAGAGAAAAGCGTGTGAAACTTCAGCGCCTACCCAAGCGCTGCCGCCACCCCACCGGATTTGCCCCCAACCAGCGCCGCCAGATCGGCCTGCGGACGGGCGCCGAAATGGGAAATCACCTCGGCCGCGGCAATGCTGCCCCAGCGGCCGCATTCGGGCAGGGGCAAGCCACGGGTCAGCGCCGCCATGAAGCCGGCGGCATAGGCATCCCCAGCACCGGTGCTATCCACCAGCTTGGTCGGTTCGGCGCGGACTGCATGGGTCTCGCTGCCCGCGATGATCAGACTGCCCTTTTCGCTGCGGGTCAGCGCGGCAATGGCCACTTCGGCACGCACGGCCTCAGCGGCTGCATTGAAATCCTCGGTCTCATATAGCGCGCAAATCTCGGCCTCATTGGCGAAGACGATATCGGCTTCTTCCCGCATAAAGGCGCGGAAGGCCGCGCGGTGGCGGCCCACGCAGAAGGGGTCGGATAGCGTGATCGCCACTTGCCGCCCGGCCTGATGGGCGATGCGGGAAGCGGCACGGAAAGCAGCCTGGGCCGCCGGCGGGTCGAAAAGATAGCCTTCCAGATAGACAATCTGTGCGCTGGCAATGGCGGCTTGGTCCAGATCAGCCTCCCCAAAGGTCACGCAGGCGCCAAGAAAGGTATTCATGGTGCGCTGACCATCGGGGCTCACCAGGATCAGGCAGCGCGCGGTGGGGGCACCGCCGGCCAAGGGGGGCGTCGGAAACACCACCCCGGCGGCGGTAATGTCATGGCGAAACACCTGGCCGAGACCGTCATCCGCGACCTTGCCAAGATAGCCGACCTTGGCGCCAAGCCCTGCTGCCACCGCGCAGGTATTGGCCGCGGACCCGCCGCTGCTTTCAATCCCCGGGCCCATGGCGGCGTAAATCGCCTCGGCCTGGTCAGTGCCAATCAGCGCCATGCCGCCCTTGGCCATGCCGTGTTCGGCCAGGAAGCTGTCCTCGGCGCGCGCCAGCACATCCACAATGGCATTGCCGATGCCAAGAATATCAAGGCTGGGGGGGGTCATGGGCGGGGCTCCGGGAAAAGGTTGCGGCGGGATTAGCCTTGGGCGAGGGTGGCGTCCACCATGCCGCAAGCGCTTTTCCTCGCCTTTCGCCAGCTTGGCGACCCTGCCTTTCGTCTGCCGCTGATCCTGGGCGTGCTGGGGGCGGGACTGGCGGTGCTGGGGCTGATCGGCTTGGCGGCCTGGCTGGCGGGCTGGGCGGCGGCAGGCGGGCCGGAATGGCTTTCCTGGATCACCCAGGCGGGCGGCGCGGCGGCGGGGGTGTGTTTGGGATGGTGGCTGTTTTTGCCGGTCGCGCTTGGTATCGCTTCCCTATTCACGGATAGCATCGCGGGTGCGGTGGAACGGCGGCATTACCCCAGCCTCGCGGCACCTTCCGGTGCCTCGGCGTTGGCGCAGATGGGGCATGGGCTTTGGTTCGGGGTGAAATTGCTGGCGCTGCAAATGCTGCTGCTGCCGCTATTCTTCATCCCCATTTTTGGTGCCCTGCTGGCGCTGCTGATTGCAGCCCATGGGCTTGGTGCGGGGCTGCTCCGGGAAGTGGCGCTCAGGCGCATGAACCTCGCGCATTCGCGCATCGCCTGGCAGCGGCTGCGCTGGCAGGGCTGGTTGCTTGGCTTGGTATTGGCCTTGATGGCGATGGTGCCGGTGGTGAATTTATTGGTGCCGATCATTGGCATTGCGACGGCGGCGCATTTGCTGATCCGCGGCTTGGCCGGCTTCGAAAAATTTCCGAGTGCATCACCAGAAAACGGGGGATAACCGGTTTTCGCCCGTTGTGGCGCGTCGGAGTCGCATGCTAGCCCCAGGCATCAGCAACGCGAATCACCAAAGGGGGCTAATATGTCGCTTTTCCGTCGCAAGGATGAAGCCACGACTCCGCCAGCACCGGAACCCAGCAGCGTGCCGACAGCGCGCGATCCTGATCTGGCGGTGCCGCCCTTCCGGCCTGCGGCGGCGGTGGTGCCGCCCGCCGCAAGCGCGGCCGCCACGCCGGCCAAGCCGACCATCGCGCCATCCCCCGCCGCGCGCCCCACGATGCCAACTGCCGGCCGCCCCACCGGCCGCGCCGAGGCTGGTGAAAAGCGCGTCCTGCAATTGGGCAAGGGAATCAGCATCCAGGGCAGCGTCACGGAAGCCGAGCGCATCGTCATTGAAGGCACCATGGAAAGCCAGCTTTTGCAGTGCCAGGAATTGGCGATCAGCCATTCCGGCGTCTTCAAGGGCGAAGTGCAGGTGGAAGATGCCGATATCGCTGGCGTCTTTGACGGGACTTTGACCGCCACCGGCAGCCTGATCATCCGCGCTACGGGCCGGGTTCTGGGTGTGGCGCGGTCCCGTCGCCTTTCCGTGGAAGATGGCGGGCAGCTGACGGGGCGCATGGAAATGCTCTCTGAAACCTCGGCCAGCGCCGCCATGCCAGTGGCGCCGCCCGTGCGCGTGGTCGAGTCCAGCGATTCCTGATCTGGCGCCGCGTGCGCCAGAGGCCAAGGCCGATAACCCCATCTCCGCGGCGCCGCATGTCGTCGCGGGCGACCCCCCTTGGCGCCGCCGGCTTGGCCGTAGCGGCGCTATTGCTCACCCCCGCTTGCCGTAAATCGGATGCCGAGGGGGCAACGCTTGGCCTGGAACAGGCCTTGCGTGATACCAGGGCAAGCTTGGCTGCCATTGGCCTGCCATCTGCGCCAGACGCCCCGCAAGCGGAACGGCCCGCGCCCTTGCCGCCGCCGCCCAGCAGCGCCAGCGCCCCGCGCCGCCAGGGCGCCAACCCACCCGCCGCCGCAAACGCCTTGCAGGGACGAGAGCCCGAGGCGGTGCTCTCTGCCCTTGGCGAACCCGCCTTGCGTCGGCGCGAAGGCGATGCGGAGATCTGGCTTTATCAGGCGCCGGATTGCCGGCTGGATTTGGTTTTCTACCCTGAGGCCTCGCGCCTGGTTTTGACCCATGCGGCGGCCCGGGCCTTTGGCGCCCGGCGCCTGACCGAATCGGCCTGCATGGCGGGGATTGCCCGCGCGCCCAATCCGCCCCCCTGGACCGCCCCCGGCGGCGGAGGCTGAATAGCGGGCATGAACCTTTGGCTTGATGCCTTTGTGCCGGCCTTTGCGCTGCTGGGCCTTGGTGCGCTGCTCCGCCGCATTCTCCTGCCCCTGGATGCGGTTTGGGCGGGCATGGAAAAGCTGATTTATTGGGTGCTGCTGCCAAGCCTGATCCTTTCCGCCCTGGCAGCGCTTGATCCTGCGAGCCTGCCGCTTGGGGCCATGGCCTTCACCATTTGGGGCGCGCTTGCCATCGGCACGCTGATTTCCGTGCTGCTGTCGCGCAGTATGGGTCATGGGCATGCGGCCATGACCTCTATCCTGCAGGGCGGCATACGCTTCAATAATCTGATGGGCTTTGCCATTGTGGGCGCGATTTTCGGCGCCGAGGGCATCAGCTTTGGCGCTGTTGCTACCGGCATCATCGTGCCCTTTGTGCAAAGCGTCACAACACTCGCCTTCGCCATGGATGGCAGCCGGGGGCGACCAAAGCCGCTGATCATCCTGCGACAATTGATCCTGAACCCGCTGATCATCGCCTGCATCCTGGGCTTCACCATTGCGGCGCTGGGCGGCTTTCCGCCAGGTTTGAAGCCCACCATCCAAACCCTCGGCCGCGCATCGGTGGCGCTTGGCCTGCTTTGCGTTGGCGCGGCGCTATCCTGGGAGAGTTTTACTGATCGCATCCCAACCCAGGCGCTGACAGGCGTTTTGAAACTGGTGGGCATGCCCGCCATCACCTATGGCTTAGGGACATTCGCGGGCCTGCCGCCCTTGCCGCTGGCAGCGGCGGTGATCTTCATGGCGCTGCCAACCGCGGCCACTTCCTATGTCATGGCGCGCGCCATGGGCGGCGATGCCAAGCTGATGGCCGCCATCACCACCACCGAGCATATCGCTTCCATCATCACGCTGCCCTTTTGGGTGATGCTGGTTTTGGGGTGAAGCTCTTGGCGCCGCGCTTGCGCCTTCCCATATCCAAATCATCTTCGTGTCTGACAGGGAAAATCCACCGATGATGCGCTTTTTTCTGATCCTCTGCGCGCTTTACGCTGCCAGCGCCGTGGCGCAAGCCGCGCCGCCATCCGCCGCGCAAGATGCCGTACCGGTTCATGAGGAGCGGAGCCTTTCGGAACGCGCCGGCGCCGCCATGGGTCGCGCGGCAGAGGAAACCACCTCGGCCTTTGGGCGCGCCTTGCAATGGACGGGGCGGCAATTGGAAGGCGCCGGGCAATGGACCGCCCGGCGGGGCGAGACAATCGGGACCGAGCGGCCGGCAAATGCGCCCGCGCCCGCACCCGCGCGCTGAAGGCCTTTACGACTGTTCAGGTAGCGTAATTTCCAGCCAGCCGCGCGCATCCATCCGCGCGGCATCGCCGGGCAGCAGCAAAACGGTGGTGGTATCGCTTTCCACAATGGCTGGCCCTGCCACCGGCTGATCCGCGCCAAGTGCCCCGAAATCATAAACCGGCACCTCGGCCACGCCACCTTCCAGCATGATGCGGCGCGCGCCACGCGGGTTTGCCATGGCGCCTGTAGCCGTGCCCGCCGGGGCTGGCATGGGTGGCAAGCGCCCAATCACCGCAAGCCTGGCATTCACCAGGACCACTTCTTCCTGCCATAGCGCATAGGTGAAGAGCGCTTCGTGGCGTTCGTGAAAGGCATCACGTAGCCGATCAGCAAGCCCAGCGCCTTCCCAGGCAACCTGATCCAAAGGCACGGCGATATCAAAAACCTGTTCGCCATAGCGCATATCCGCTGCACGGCGTGTTTCGACCGTACCGCCAAACCAACTGGCGACGCGCGCGCGGCCTTCCTTTTCCAAGGCGGCCCAAATGGCGCGCAGCGCCTCATCATCCGGCACGCCGCCCGTATTCAATTCGCTGCGCGCCATCTCGTACCGCAAATCCGTATGCAGCATGCCCCAGGCGGAAAGCCCCGCAGCGAAGAAGGGCACTGCCACGCGCTTCATGCCGAGTTCCCGCGCCACTGCGCTGGCATGCAGCCCGGCCGCGCCACCAAAGGCCAGCAGGCAGAAATCGCGCGGATCAACGCCGCGCCTGACTGTCGCCACGCGAATCCCATCCGCCATGCGGATATTGGCCAGCCGATGCACACCCGCTGCCGCCGCCATGGCATCCAGCCCAAGCCTGGCGCCAAGCGCCGCGAAAGCGCGCTCCGCCGCTGCCATATCGAGCTTGCGCTTGCCACCCAGGAAATTCGCGGCATCCAGATAACCCAGCACCAGATTGGCATCCGTCACCGCAGGTTCCGTGCCGCCCTGGCCATAGGCTGCCGGCCCCGGCACCGCGCCTGCGCTGCGTGGGCCCACCTGCAACGTACCGCCCGCACCAACATGGCCGATGGAACCACCACCCGCGCCAAGCGTCACGATATCCAGGCTTTCCAGCGCAATGCGTTCGCCGGCGACATCGCGCCCGCGACCCAGCGCGGCATCGCCTTCCTGAATCAGCGCAATATCGGTGGAGGTGCCGCCGACATCAAAGGTGATCAGATCCTGGCCGAGGCCACGTTCCGCCAAGGCAACACCGGCCGCCACGCCGCCCGCTGGGCCGGATAGCGCCGTGCCTGCTGCCAGGCGCGCCGCTTCCTCGACCGGCGCCACTCCGCCATGGGAAAGGATCACAAACACCGGCCCGCCATAGCCCGGCTGTTCCAGCCGCCCGCGCAGCCGCGCCAGATAGCGGAACACAATCGGCCCAACATAGGCATTCACCGCTGCCGTCGAAAACCGCTCAAATTCCTTGATCTGCGGCAGAACCTCGGCCGAGGTGGTGATGAACACCCCAGGCAAGGCCGCGCGTAATGCCTCGGCGGCGGCGTTTTCATGCCGCGCATCACGCCAGGAATGGAGGAAGCACACCGCGACCGCTTCCACCTTTTCCGCGCGCAATTGTTCAATCGCGGCGTCAAGCGAAGCGTGATCCAGCGGCACTTCCACCCGCCCATCCGGGCGCAGCCTTTCGCGCACCGCAAGCCGCAAGCGGCGCGGCACCAGCGCGGGCGCGGCGGGCAGGCGCATATTGTAGCGTTCGGGCTTCAGCCCTTCGCGCATTTCAATCACATCGCGATGCCCTTCCGTGGTGAGTATCGCAATCTTCGCGCCCTTGCGTTCCAACAGCGCATTGGTGGCAACCGTGGTGCCATGCACGATGCGTTCGGTCTGCCGCAGCAGATCGGGAAGCGTGACGCCAAGGGTTTCCGCCAATACGGCCAGCCCTGCGACAACACCTTCCGATTGATCCGCTGGCGTGCTGGCCGCCTTGGCAAGCGTTGTGGTGCCATCTGCGGCGACACAGACCACATCGGTAAAAGTGCCGCCGACATCAACGCCGATACGATAGGTCATACCAAACCCTCCGCCGC
>JADCFR010000419.1 GCA_020249415.1 Roseomonas sp.
AGGCCGATAGGGGGAGGCGATTTCAACATCGCCGCCCAGAATCCGCGCGCCATCCGCGGCAAGCCCGGCATCCACGCCAGCGCGCAGCGTGCCCACCGCGGTGATCGCCGCGACACCAAGCGCGAGACACGCCAGCACAATGCGCAAGCCGCTCAAGCCGCCGCGCAATTCGCGCCGCGCGATCCGAAAAGCGAGTGACAGGTTGCTCACGCCGCCACCCTTTGATCGGACACGATCAGCCCATCTTCAATGCGCAATTGGCGCGGGCAGCGCGCCGCCAGCGCAGGATCATGCGTGATCAGCAACAACGTGGTGCCAAGCCGCGCGCGCAAATCAAACAGCAGCGCCATCACTTCCTCACCCTTAGCGCGATCGAGATTGCCGGTGGGCTCATCCGCCAACAGCAAGCGCGGTTCGGCGACAAAGGCGCGGGCGAGGGCCACACGCTGCTGTTCGCCGCCCGAAAGCTGCGCGGGGTAATGGCCCAAGCGATGGCCAAGCCCCACCGCGCGCAAGGCTTCCGCCGCGCGGTCAAAGGCATCACGCACGCCGGCGAATTCCAAGGGCACGGCGACATTTTCCAGCGCCGTCATGGTCGGGATCAAGTGAAACGCCTGAAAGACAATGCCAAGCCTTTCGCGGCGGAAACGCGCCAGGGCATCTTCCTCCATGGCGCCGATATCCGCGCGATCAATCAGCAATGTGCCTGAGGTTGGGCGTTCCAGCCCGGCCAGCAGCATCAGCAGGCTCGTTTTGCCCGAACCCGAAGGCCCGACGATCCCCACCGCCTCTCCGGCCGCGACTTGCAGATCAAGGCCGCGGAGGATGTTGATCTCGCCCTCCCCCGCCCTCACTTTGAAGCCAAGGCCGCGCGCTTCGATCAGGGGTTTGGTGACCCCGGCGCTGGTCGTCTCGGTGACGTGAAGGGCATCCATGGTATCGCTGATCTCCTATCCTGCCCGCGCATATGGTCGCAGATGGCTCGGGCGCCAATCGCTGGCGCTGCTGGGCTTGGCGGCGCTGCCAGCCCAGGCGGCGGAAATCCGGCTGATGATGCTGGGCGATTCGATTACCGCCGGCTATGGGCTGGCGCGGGCAGAGGCGCTGCCCGCCAGGCTGGAAGCCGCCTTGCGCGCCCGCGGCCGGGCTGTGCGCGTGATTGATGCCGGGGTGTCCGGCGATACCACAGCGGGCGGGCGGGCCCGGCTTGATTGGGCCTTGGCCGATAATCCCCATGCGGTGATTGTGGCGCTTGGCGGGAATGATGGGCTCCGCGCCCTGGAACCCCGCGCCAGCCGGGCCAATCTGGCCGCCATTCTGGATGCCTTGGCCGCGAAGCGCCTGCCCACCATGCTGACCGGGATGCTGGCGCCGCCCAACCTCGGCGCCGAGTATGGGCGGGAATTCGCCGCGAGTTTCAGTGACTTGGCCCGCGAAAGGCCAAGCGTGGTCTTCTACCCCTTCCTGCTGGAGGGGGTGGCGGGTGATCTTTCGCTCAATCAACCGGACGGCATTCACCCAAATCCCGCTGGCGTCGCGGAGATGGTTCGTCGCATGCTACCCTATGTCGATTCGCTGCTGGGGAAGGTGACCTCCCCCTAGGCGAGACACTGGACCGCACCAGGAGGGCCCCCGCCATGCTGCGTCTTTTCGTCGCCCTTGCCTTGCCGGCCGCGCTTCGGGCGGAAATCGCGGGTCTTGCGGGGGGCATTCCCGGCGCGCGCTGGGTGCCGCCCGAGAATTACCACCTGACGCTCCGCTTCATTGGCGAGATTGAGCCCTGGCGTGCGCAGGAAGTGGATGATGCGCTGGCGGCGATCCGCGCGCGGCCCTTCACCTTGCAGCTTGCCGGCGTCGGCACTTTTGAAAAGGCCGGACGCATCCAATCGCTTTGGGTGGGGGCGGAGCGCAATGACGCGCTGACCCATTTGCAGACCAAGGTGGAAACCGCGCTGCAACGCGCGGGGCTGCCGCCGGAACGCAAGCGCTTTTCGCCCCATGTGACGCTGGCGCGGACTGATCGCGCCGCGCCGGAAAAGCTGATGGCCTTTGTGCAGGCGTATAATTTGTTCCGCGCAACCCCGGTGGAGGTGGAACATTTCACGCTGTTTTCCTCCCGCTTGGGGAAGGAGGCTTCGGTTTATACGCCGGAAGTGGATTACGATTTGGTGGCAAGGGTGGCGGCTTGAAGTGGAAAGGCGTCGTCTTCACAGGGACGCCGCGCGCTGACGCCAAGAAAACCCTTGCTAAATATACGCCAATGGCGTAGTTTTTGCCATGCAGATTGTCCGCACCGGGCTGTATCTTCGGCAAATGAAGCGCCTTGGCGCTTCAGGCTCGGATATGGGGCGGCTTGAGGCGGAAATCGCCTTGAACCCGCAAGCCGGGGACGTCATTCCAGGCCTCCTGGGGCTTCGGAAAATCCGTTTTGCGCTCGGCAATAAGGGCAAGAGGGGCGGCGGCAGGGCGGTCTATTTTCTGATGGTGTCTGACGATGTGGCGGTGATGATTTTTGCCTATGCGAAATCCGCCCAGGAAGATTTGACCACAGAGCAGCGCAAGGCAGTACTAGCGTTGCTGAAGGAGATGACGGATGGCAGGTAAAAACAAGGAACCGAATTTCGGTGAAGGTCTCCTGGAAGGACTGCGTGAGGCAGTAGCCTGGAAGCGCGGCGATGTGGCGCTTGAGGTGGTGAATATCGATCCCATGCCGCCTACCCGCATCCGCGCCATCCGCAAACGCGTGGCGCGTTCCGCCCGAGAATTTGAACAGCGCTTTGGGATCCCAGCGGCGACCATGAATAACTGGGAACAGGGGCGCCGCAGCCCTGACCCCGCAGCGCGCGCCCTGTTGCTGGTGATTGAGCGGGAGCCTGAGGCCGTTTTGCGGGCCTTGCGCTAGTTTAGGCGCGCTCACCGCTTCCGGCGTTCGTCGCCGCAACACCCCTCAAACCACCTTGGCATCCCCTGCCCACCACATTAAGCACATCCCCGTGAAACCCCCCGCCACCCTCCTCGCACGCCTGATCGCGGCCTTGCTTCTGGTGCAGACCGTGCTCGCGCCGGCGCTATGCCTGGCCCATGCGGCAAGCGCGGGAATGGCGACGGTGATCTGCTCCCCGGATGGGGATCGCACCGTGCATCTGGGGCCGGGTGGGGAGGAATTGCCCGCACCGGAAGCGCATGGCGGCTTCTGCCTAGCCTGCCATGCCCTGCCGCAGGCCCACCTACCCGCCGCGCCCATGCTTTCCACCCCAGCGGAGCCGGTCAGCACGATCCTCTGGTTC
>JADCFR010000042.1 GCA_020249415.1 Roseomonas sp.
AGCTGGCGCGCGATTCGCGACATTTCGCGCCGCGCGGCCATTTGCGCCTCTTCAGCTTCAATGGACATGCCGCCCACTTTCGCCACCGCCGTATCGCGGCCGATCTTGCGCACGACATCCTCAATCCCCCAGACGGCGAAGGACAGGACAAGCAGGACGAAAAGCGCCTTGGCGACCCAGGTGGAGGCAAGGCGACGCATAAAGGTGATCATGGGGAAGGTGATTACCGCCGCACGGGCCGGCGCGAAAGGCCCGATGCTTGCCAAGCCCCCAGGTGGCGGCTAGCCACGCGGGGCAAAGCAACGCCCCAAGCCCAGGAGGAACCCCCGCATGACCCCCGGTGTGCGCCCGCTGATCGCCGGCAATTGGAAAATGCATGGGCTGGCCGCAGATGGCCTGGCTTTGGCCCGGGCGGTGGCGGCCGGGGCCGCCGGGCTGAAGGCGGAGCTGCTGATCTGCCCCCCCGCCACGCTGATCGCCCCCTTGGTCCAGGCTTGCGCCGGGGTGGTGGCGCTCGGCGGGCAGGATTGCCATGAGGCCGCCAAGGGCGCCCATACCGGCGATATCTCGGCCGCCATGCTGAAGGATGCCGGGGCGCGTTACGTGATTTTGGGCCATTCCGAACGCCGCATGGCCTATCGGGAGACCAGCCACCGTGTCCGCGCCAAGGCCGAGGCCGCTTTGGCCGCCGGCCTGATCCCGGTGGTGTGCGTGGGCGAGCCCGAGGATGACCGGCTATTGGGCCGGGCCGAGGAAGTGGTCGCCGAACAAATGGCGGAAAGCCTGCCCGCGGGCTTCGGCGCCGCCGGCGGCGTGGTGGCTTATGAACCCGTCTGGGCGATTGGCACCGGCCGCACGCCGACAGAGGCTGATATCTCCGCCATGCATGCCATGATGCGCGCCAAGCTGACCGAGACCTTCCCTGGACAGGGGGTGGGGCTGCGCTTGCTCTATGGCGGTTCGGTCAAGCCCGGCAATGCGGCGGCGATCCTGGCGCTGCCCCATGTGGATGGGGCGCTGGTGGGCGGTGCCAGCCTGGTGGCCGAGGATTTCCTGGCGATTGCCCGCGCGGCGGGTTAGGCGCCACTTCCCGCCTTGTCGCGGCGCGCCTTGGCGCCTAACTTCCGTTTTCCCAATTCCAGGAGGATGCCAGCATGTTCAAGGGTTCCATGGTTGCGCTGATTACGCCCATGCGCGCGGATGGGTCCGTGGACGAGAAAGCCTTTCAGGAATTGGTGCAGTGGCAGATTGCCGAGGGCACTGAAGGCTTGATTCCCGTCGGCACCACCGGCGAAAGCCCGACCCTTTCGCATGAGGAACATAAGCGCGTGGTGGAGATGTGCGTGGAAGCCGCCGCCGGGCGCGTGCCCGTGATTGCGGGCACCGGCAGCAACAGCACGGCTGAGGCGATTGATTTCACCCGCCACGCCAAGAAGGCCGGCGCCGATGCCTGCCTTGTTGTCACGCCCTATTACAACAAGCCGACGCAGGAAGGCATGTATCTGCATTTCAAGGCGATTGCCGATGCCGTTGATCTGCCCATGGTGATCTACAATATCCCGCCGCGCAGCGTGATTGACATGAGTGTTGAGACCATGGCGCGGCTGGCGAAGCACCCGAATATTATCGGCGTGAAGGATGCGACTGCGAACCTTGCGCGCCCGCTGCATACGCGCCGCGCCTGCGGGGAAGAATTCGCTCAGCTTTCCGGTGAGGATCACACCGCCGTATCCTTCCTGGCCGCTGGCGGGCATGGCTGCATCAGCGTCACCGCCAATGTCGCCCCACGGCTTTGCGCGGAAATGCACAAGGCCTGGCGCCTGGGGCGCGTGGATGAGGCGATTGAAATTCAGGACCGCCTGGTGCCGCTGCATGATGCGCTGTTTTCCGAGACCTCTCCCGGCCCCGTGAAATATGCGGCGAGCTTGCTGGCAAAGAGCACCGATCTCTGCCGCCTGCCGCTGGCGCCGTGTGGCGAGGCCACGCGCGCAAGGGTGCGTGAGGCGATGGTCTCGGCTGGCCTGTTGAACTGAAGGGATGCGCCCGCGCGGAGGGCGCTTGAGACATGGCTGAACCGCGCAAAAAGGGGATGATTTCCCACGGCATCGCCGCGCAGAACCGCAAGGCGCGCTTCGATTACAAGATCAATGAGACGATCGAAGCGGGGCTTGCGCTGGTGGGGCCTGAGGTGAAGTCCTTGCGCGCTGGGCGTGCCACGCTGAGCGAAGCCTGGGCCGGGGAGCGTGATGGGGAGATGTGGCTGTTCAATGCCCATATCCCGGAATGGCAGGCGGGTTCCTTCATGGCGCGATTTGAGCCTCGGCGCCCGCGCAAATTGCTGTTGCATCGGAAGCAGGCGCGCGAATTGATCGGCGCCATCACGCGCGAAGGTGCGACGCTGGTGCCGCTGGATATTCACTTCAATGAACGCGGGCGGGCGAAGGTGCTGCTGGGGCTCGCGGAAGGTAAAAAGAAGCATGACAAGCGGGCCGCGATTGCGGCGCGGGAT
>JADCFR010000420.1 GCA_020249415.1 Roseomonas sp.
AACCGCGATGCGTGCTTGACCATGCGATAGGCCGCGCGAGACGCATTGGCGATGGTGTTGATATCGCCATTCTGCTCAATGGCGAAGCCTTCCACCGGCTTGCCGGATTTGGCGATGCCTTCAACAATGCGCCCGGTCCAGCCTGGTTCAATGCCAATCACGACCACGCCCGCGACATTTGGGTTGGTGCCGGTGCCGATCAGCGTGCGGAAATGCAAATCAAGATCAGCACCGAATTGCAGGCGGCCATAGGCGTGCGGGATGGCCAGCGCACCCTTGATGTTGTTGGCGACGGCTTCGCAAGCTGCGTTGGAAAGATCGTCCACCGGCAGGATGATCACGTGGTTGCGCACACCCATGCGGCCATTTTCGCGGCGCCAGCCTTCGAAGGAGGCGTTTTTCAGATTGATGCCCATGGCGCTTACCACCGCTTCGTCTTGACGTTATGGACATGCAGATGCTCGCCAGCGGAGATTTCCTTCACCGCCTTACCGATATCAATGCCGTATTTGATGATGGTATCACCGGCAGCGATGGCGCGAATGGCAAGCTTATGGCCAATCGGGATATCCGACTTGGCGTTGAAGGTGATCATCTTGTCCTGATCCATGATCCAGCCATTCAGCGCCTGGCCGGATTTGATCCCTTCGACAACCACGACGCCGACGGAATCGCCTTCGTCATGCACACAGAAATGCACGGTCATGCCGGCATATCCTCCTTCTTTTGATAATGGTGGGGAAGGCTAGGGCGCGGTCCTTCCCGGGTCAATTAGCCCGACCGGGTTAGAGCGGCAGCGCGGTAGTTGATTTCACGCATTCCATGGCAAAGCGGGATGTGACCTTGCGCAGGCTCGCCACGCGGGCGGTCAGCTTGCGGTAGAAGACATCATAAGCGGTCATGTCTGAGACGACGACGCGCAGCAGGTAATCAACATCGCCGCCGAGCCGCCAGCATTCGACGATCTCCGGCATCTCGGCCACCGTCCTGGCGAAGCTTTCTATCCATGTTGCGGAATGGTCGCCGGTTTCGATGGCAACAAAAACCGAAATGCCAAGGCCGAGCTTTTCCGCGTTTACCAGCGTGACGCGGCCGGTGATGATACCGGTTTCCTCCATGCGGCGGATGCGTTTCCAGCATGGGGTTTGCGTCAGCCCGACTTCCTTCGCGATGTCACCCAGCGAGAGCGAGGCATTGGCCTGAATCAGGCGGAGGATGGCAAGATCTGTCGCATCCAGATCATTAGGCTTGGACAAGGTGGCCTCCTGCCAGAAAGGGCTGCGTCATGCTTCGGGCATCAACAGGCGGATCAGGCCATCAAGCTGATCAAGATCATTATAGCTGATGGTGAGCTGCCCGCCCTTGCCGAAATGCTTGATGGCGACTTGCAGGCCAAGACGTTCAAGCAATTGGCGTTCAAGGGCCAATGTATCGCTATCCTTGGCGTTGCTCCGCCGAGAGTCTGGGTTTTTTGGCTGCGCGGCGGCCATGGCTTCCGCCTGACGGACGGAGAGGCCGCGCGTCAGGATTTGCGCCGCGAGTTTTTCAGGCTCCTCCGCGCCCAGCAGCGCGCGGGCATGGCCAGCGCTGAGACGGCCGGCGCGCAAATGCTCGCGGATGGCGGGCGGCAGGTTGAGTAGGCGGAGCGTATTGGCAATGTGGCTGCGCGATTTGCCGACCGCGCGCGCCAGGCTCTCCTGATTGAGGCCGAATTGGTCAATGAGGCGGGCGAAGCCCTCTGCCTCCTCAATCGCGTTCAGGTCTTCGCGCTGGAGGTTTTCAACCAAGCCGGCGGCCATTGCCATGCGGTCATCGAAGTCGCGAATGACAACGGGTACATCATGGAGTTTTGCGATTTGCGCGGCGCGCCAGCGGCGTTCACCACCGATGATCTGATAGCGCCCAGCGGCGCCTGGCTTCGGGCGCACGAGTAAAGGCTGCAAGATACCGTGTTCGGTGATGGAGGCCGCGAGCTCCTGCAGCGCCTGACGGTCAGGTTCCAGGCGCGGCTGGAATGGACCGGGTTCGATCATCGTAATCGGGAGGCTGCGCGGCGGGCCAGCTTGGGGCGCGCTGGGCGGCGGCGGCGCGTCACCCATCAGGGCCGAGAGACCCATACCGAGCCGAGCGGGCTTTTTCATTGGGCCGTTTCCTTTGGTTGCTTCTGGCGGCGGATCCATTCCTGCGCGAGTGCCACATGGGCTTCTGCACCGGCGGAGCGATGGTCATAAACCAGCACCGGCAGGCCATGGGATGGCGCTTCGGTGATGCGAATGTTGCGGGGTATCACTGTTTCATAGACCTTGTCGCCAAAAAACTCGCGCACATCAGCAGCAACAAGTTCCGATAAATTATTGCGCTTATCAAACATTGTTAGGATGATGCCACCAAGCTTGAGATTTGGGTTCAAGCTTTTGCTGACACGTTCAATGGTACGCGTGATTTGGGAAACGCCTTCAAGGGCGAAGAATTCGCATTGCAATGGCACTAAAACTTCATCCGCGGCGACCAGGGCGTTCAGCGTAATGAGACCGAGTGATGGCGGGCAATCAATGATGATCAGGTTCGTGTCGGCCAGCGTGTCGCCAGCGGCTTCCAGGGCATTCAGCAGGCGTCTTTCGCGTGCTTGGACATCAATCAGTTCAATCTCAGCACCGGCCAAATCGGCATCGGCCGGCAGCAGATTGAGCTGCGGGATGCGCGATGGCTTCACAAGTTCGGCAAGGGGCGCAGCGCCTACCAGCAACGCATAACTGCCCTGGCCCCTTTCCTGCCGCGGCAGGCCAAGACCAGTGGAGGCATTGCCTTGCGGGTCCAGGTCAATCAGCAGAACCTTGCGCGTGGTTGCGAGCGCCGTGGCAAGATTAATCGCCGTCGTCGTCTTACCGACCCCGCCCTTTTGATTGGCGATGGCGATGATTTTCGGCCTGGCGGGGCTAGGGCTGGACACGATGGATATTGCTCAGGCGCAGGATGGTTGCTTCGGGGCTGGTGGCACTTGGAAAGTGCTCTAGGGTGAAGTGCCAGTCCAGGGCGGCTTCCGTCAACTCTTTCTCGGCGGTCTTGCCTTTGGGAAATAGTGCGACACCGCCTGGCGCCAAGAATTTGACGGCATAGGGCAGCAACGACGCCAGCGGGGCACAGGCGCGGGCGGTGATGGCAGAAAGCGCGGGCAGCTTTGCGTTCTCCGCGCGGCAGGCATGCACGCGAACCATGGGTAGCTTCAATTGGGCGCTCGCTTCGACAAGAAAGGCGGCCTTGCGCTTGTCTGACTCCACCAGATGGAAAGCGCGATCCGGCTGGACGATCGCCAGCACCATGCCCGGCAAGCCAGCGCCCGAGCCGATATCGGCGACCGGGCCTTCCCCGGGCAGCAGCGGCCCTAATTGCGCGCAATCGGCAATGTGGCGCTGATCTATTTCGGTAGCGGTTTCCCCAGAAATCAGATTGATCCGGGCATTCCAGCGCAGCAGCAGGCTACGATAGGCTGCAAGCTGTTCAGTGGTTTCCAGGCCGTGTTTCACGTGAAACGTTGAGCGTCGCGCCGCAGATGCACTGCGAGCGCCGCCAGGGCGGCTGGGGTGACACCCTGAATACGGCCAGCGGCGCCCAAAGTGGCTGGGCGCGCGGCTTTCAGGCGCTGGCGCATTTCAGCGGAAAGCCCAACCACGGAATCGAAGTCAAGCGTTTCGGCAATGGCGGCCTTTTCTTCGCGTTCCAGAAGGCGCCGCTCGGCTTCCTGGCGCCGCAAATAAGGCGCGTAGAGTGCTTCGGCTTCCAGCTGCGTGCGTATGGCGGGGCTAACTTCCCGCAACCAAGGAAAGGCGGCTTCAACCCTTTCCATCGCCACGCCGGGTAAAGCGAGCACTTCAAGCACCGACCGCCGCCGACCATCCTGATTTACGGTAATGCCAAAACCGGAGAGCGCGGCCGGTGTCGCCCCATCGGCAGTGGCGCGCGCCAGCGCATCGACAACGGCATTGGCAAAGGCACGATGGCGCCCGGCCCGATCAGCACCCACACACCCCCATGCAATTCCACGCTCCGTGAGCCTGAGCCCCGCATTATCCGCCCGGAGGGACAGGCGATGTTCGGCCCGCGCAGTTAGCATGCGATAGGGTTCGGACACACCCTGCAGGGTCAAATCATCCACCAGCACGCCGATATAGGCCTCGCTGCGGGTGAAGACCGCCTCGGGCGCAGCGCCTGAAGCGCGGCGGGCAGCATTGATCCCGGCCATGAGGCCCTGGGCGCCGGCTTCCTCATACCCTGTGGTGCCATTGATCTGGCCGGCCAGGAACAAGCGCGGCACCTGGCGCAGTTCCAACATAGCGGTCAGCGCGCGGGGATCGATATGATCATACTCAATCGCGTAACCAGGGCGCAGGATGCGGGCCCCGGCGAGGCCAGGGATGGAAGCGACCATCCGTTCCTGCACTGCTTCTGACAGGCTGGTGGAAATGCCATTTGGGTAGACCGTTGGGTCATCAAGCCCTTCTGGTTCAAGGAAAATCTGGTGCCGTTCGCGTTCGGCAAAGCGCACCACCTTATCTTCAATGGAAGGGCAGTAGCGCGGCCCCACACCCTGAATCCGCCCCCCATAGACAGCGCTTGACTGAAGATTGTCCCGGATGATGGCGTGGGTTTCAGGCGTCGTCGCCGTAATGCCGCAGGTCACCTGACGATTGGTGATCCGCTCGGTCAGCCAGGAAAGCGGCTCCGGCGGGTCATCTCCCGGCTGCGCTTCCAGCGCCGCCCAGTCAATGGTGCGGCCATCCAGCCGGGGCGGTGTACCGGTCTTGAGCCGCGCAAGTGGCAAGCCCAAGCGCTCAAAAGCCAAAGCGAGGCCAATCGCTGGCGCATCCCCCACCCTTCCGGCCGGGAAGCGCTTTTCGCCAATATGAATTTCACCGCGGAGGAAAGTG
Organism: Roseomonas sp.; assembly: GCA_020249415.1. Classification (GTDB taxonomy): domain Bacteria; phylum Pseudomonadota; class Alphaproteobacteria; order Acetobacterales; family Acetobacteraceae; genus Neoroseomonas. Next base: position 4,926 of record JADCFR010000420.1, read on the forward strand.
CCTGTGGTGATGATGGCGGCCCCACAACGGATACGCTGGCCATCGGCGGTCAGGATGGCGGCGAGCACGCCCGCCTGGTCAAGTTCCAGCCCCTCGGCGCCGCCAGCCATAATCGTTAGGCCCGGCTGAGCCCGCAGCAAAGCCTGCACTGCTTCCCGATAAAGCCGCCGATCTGCCTGGGCGCGCGGCCCGCGTACCGCCGGACCTTTCGACAGATTGAGCATCTTGACGTGAATGGCCGCCGCATCCGCCGCGCGGGCCATAATACCGTCAAGCGCATCAATTTCGCGGACAAGATGCCCCTTGCCCACCCCACCAATGGCTGGGTTGCAGGACATTTCCCCAATGGTTTCAATCTTATGGGTCAGCAGCAGCGTGCGCGCACCGCAGCGCGCTGCGGCCGCCGCGGCCTCACAACCGGCATGGCCGCCGCCCACCACCACAACATCAAAGGTCAGATCCGCGCCCGTCATGCGGCGCCTATACCAGCATTACTTACCGATACAGAAGTCCCGGAAGACAATATCGAGAATTTCCTCAACGCCTACGCGCCCTGTCAGCCGCCCTAGGGCAAACAGCGCCGCCCGCAGCGCTTCGGCGGTCAGTTCTGGAAGGGTGGCTGCCTCGGCGTCTGCCAGCTGCGCCGCCGCTTCGATCAGAATAGCCCGATGTCGCGGACGCGTGAGCTGATTGCCCTCGCCGGCGCCCGTCAGCCGAAGCGCCACCTCAGTAAGCCGGCTCCTCAGCGCGTCAAGCCCAGTACCCTCCCGCGCAGACACGGCCATGGTAGGCATGCCGCTAATCTCGACCGGCCCAGCCTGAAGGTCGCATTTATTGACCAGCACCAGCGCGTCAGGGCACACCCAACGAAGCGTCTCGGCATCGGGCGGCTCATCAGCAGCGAAGACCGTGATGACAAGCTGCGCCTCTTCTGCCCGGCGCTCTGCCCGCTTGATGCCTTCCGCCTCAATCTCGTCGCCGGCTTCTCTCAGGCCAGCGGTGTCGGACAGTGTTACAGGGACGCCCGCCAAATCCAACCGCGCTTCCACAATATCGCGGGTCGTGCCAGCGCGGGCGGAGACAATGGCCGCCTCTCTGCCTACCAAGGCATTGAGAAGGGATGATTTCCCCGCGTTTGGGGCGCCAATGATGGCGAAGACCAAGCCCTCGCGCAGCAATTCGCCGCGCCTTGCATCGGCCAGATGCGCCGCAATTTCCGCTCGTAACTCCCCAGCCCCGGCGCGCGCCCTGGCATCCAGGTCGGTCGGAAGGCCATCCTCGGCAAACTCAATCGCCGCTTCCTGATGCGCCAGCACTCGCGCCAAGCGCTCGGCCCAACCACCATAAAGCTTTGCCAGGCCGCCACCAGCCTGATGGAGCGCCTGGCGGCGCTGCGCTGCTGTCTCGGCGGCGATCAGATCGGCGATCCCCTCGGCGGCGGTCAGGTCCATCTTACCATGCAGAAAGGCGCGGCGGGTGAATTCGCCTGGCTCCGCCTGGCGCAGGCCGGCTAACGTCAGCGCTTCCATCACCCCAGCAATCACGCTACGCCCACCATGCAAATGGAATTCCGCCGCATCCTCGCCCGTGTAGGAAGCCGGGCCGGGGAACCAAAGCACCAAAGCGTGATCCAGTGTTTCGCCATCGGCGGCGCGCAACCGGCGCAGGCTTGCGTGCCGCGGGGGCGGCAGGGCGCCGGCCAGACGCGCCACCGCCTTAGCGGAACCGGGTCCTGATAGCCGCAGCACCGCAACAGCGCCGGCTGCTGCGCCGCTTGCCAAGGCATAGATCGTATCGGCTGCGCTCAACACTGACATTGTTTCACGTGAAACACTTTCTAGGTCTCAAGCCTTCCCCGGCGGGATATCGCACTCGGTCAGCATCAGCCGGGTCACACGCCCCTTCTGCCGCAGATGTGTTTCCAAAACCTCATCAATATCGGCTTTCGTTTCGATTTTATACCAAATGCCCTCGGGGTAGATCACCATGGTCGGCCCGAACTCGCAGCGATACAGGCAGCCGGCCATATTCAACCGCACCCCGGCCAGACCCAACTCCTTGGCGCGTGCCTTCATATAATCACGCAAACTTTCACTACCGCGCGCGGCGCAGGAGCCGCGCTTATGCCCATCAGGCCGCCGATTGCAGCAGACGAAGACATGCGCCTGAAAATAAAGCGGTGGATCAGCCACCCCTTGCGCCTCGGCTTTCACCTCATCCATGGGCATTCCCCCCGCAAATCATCAACAAACACGCCACCGCTTGACGCTTCTCAGCCATAATGCCACTTCGCCCCCGCGTCATGCCGCAACTTTCTCTCCTAACCAATCTAGGCGATCTCACCATCTCGGAAGATGATGGCGCCATCGTCGCGCTTGATTGGGGTCGCGGGCGAGATCAGGCAGAAACCCCCCTGCTCCGCCGCGCCCGGGATCAGCTACAGGATTATTTCGACGGCAAGCGCCTGACCTTCGACCTGCCCCTGGCACCCCATGGTTCTGCCTTCCAAAAACGCGTCTGGGCAGCGCTTTGCGCCATCCCGCCCGGCGAGACCCGAAGCTATGCCGATATCGCCCGCGCCATCGGTTCCGCCCCCCGCGCGGTCGGCGGGGCCAATGGCGCCAACCCCATTCCCATCGTCATTCCCTGCCACCGTGTGGTGGCAGCAGATGGATCGCTCGGCGGCTATTCCGGCGGCGAAGGACCGGCTACAAAGCGCTTTCTTTTGGACCTTGAAAGCCGAGCGCTTCTTCTCCCTCTCAACCCCCCGGCGCCCCGTAAGCGCCCCTGATGGATACCCCCATGAATCACGCCATCCGCATCCATGAAACCGGCGGCCCGGAGAAAATGGTTTGGGAAGAAGTGCCCCTTCCCTCCCCCAAGCCCGGTGAGGCTTTGGTGCGCCATAAGGCCGTCGGCCTGAATTACATTGATGTTTATTTCCGTACCGGCCTCTACAAGGCGCCGAGCATGCCGGCCATCATTGGCATGGAAGCCTCGGGCATTGTGGAAGCGATTGGCGAAGGGGTTTCCGAGGTAAAGATCGGTGACCGTGTTGCCTACGCCACCGGGCCGATTTGCGCCTATGCCGAAGCACGCGCCATCAAGGCAGATCGTCTCGTGAAAATGCCGGAGGCGATCAGCTTCGAACAAGGTGCGGCGATGATGTTGCAAGGCATGACCGCAGCCTTCCTGATCAAGAAATGCTACGCTGCCAAGGCGGGCCAGACCGTGCTGATCCATGCTGCTGCCGGCGGCGTTGGCCTTATCCTCAGCCAATGGGCGAAGCACCTTGGCTGCACGGTCATTGGCGTTGTCAGCACACCGGAAAAGGCCGCGCTCGTGAAGCAACACGGCGTGGACCACGCGCTGCTCACCAGCGATGATATTCCCGCCCGCGTCAAGGACATCACCAAAGGTGCGATGCTGCCGGTTGTCTATGACAGCGTCGGCAAGGATAGTTTCCTCACCTCGCTCGATTGCCTTGCCCCCTACGGGCTGATGATTTCCTACGGCAATGCCTCCGGCCCAGTCGCCATCCCTGATCTTGGAATTTTGGCGGCCAAGGGCTCGCTCTATGTGACGCGCCCGACGCTCGCGACCTATACCGCCCAGCGTGACGATTTGGTGGCGCGCGCCAATGATTTGTTCGAGGTTGTGGCCTCCGGCGCCGTCAAGATCCGCGTCAATCAAAGCTATGCGCTGAAGGACGCGGCTTCTGCCCATATCGCGCTTGAAGCGCGCAAAACCACGGGCAGCACCATTCTCATTCCGTGATGAATAAGGCTGGGCCTTGGCGGTGTTCCATCAAGGCCCAGCCCACCGCACCCATTACCCAAAGCGCATCGCCAACAATTTATCTTGCGGGCGAACGTAATAGACATAGCGGTAGGCTTCCCGCATGCCGAGGCTTTGCTGCGCCGCGCAGGAAGCCTGATTGCTCGCGGCCACTTGTGCCCAAATCCAGCGCGCCCCTTGCGCTTGGGCCCAATGCGCCGCGGCGCGGGTGATGCGGGCCG
>JADCFR010000421.1 GCA_020249415.1 Roseomonas sp.
CGGTATATTCCAGTACCTCTACCATCGCGGCCAGATCAGGCCGGCCTTCATCTTCGATACGGATCGCGATGTCATAGGAAAGTGAGGCGAGAAACCCCAGCCAGACGGCGCGCGTGCCCACCGGTCCATGCACCACAACTTTTTCCTTCAAGCCAGCGGTCCAGGCAGTATGGATCAGCGGCCCCATTTCCAGCATGTGATCCGAATGCAGATGCGTGATGATGATGCTGCGCAAGGCAGGCAAGGGCATCCCTGCTTCCACCAGGGCGCGCGTCACGCCAAGCCCGCAATCAATCACATAAGGATGGCCGCCAATCTCGAGCAAATGCGCTGTTGGCGAAGGCCCGCCCTTGCGAATGGCAGGCCCACCCTTGGTGCCAAGCAGCACCAGCCGGTCCTGATTGGGTGGCATTACATTCATCTCACCAGGCCTGTTTCTTTTTGGGGTCGAAGCGCTTCTGCAAACCTTCCCAGCAACCGATATAGTTTTGCTGTAAGCCCGGCAGCTTCGCGGCATGGGCGGTGACGCGTTGCGGGAAGCGTGTTTCAAACATGAACGCCATGGTGCCGGTCAGCTTGACCGGCTTCAATTCAGTGTTGGAGGCATGTTCAAACGCCGCCGCATCCGGCCCATGGGGCAGCATCTGATTATGCAGCGAAAATCCGCCGGGGATGAAACCCTCCGGCTTTGCATCATAAACGCCATAGATCAGGCCCATGAATTCACTCATGACATTGCGATGATACCAGGGCGGGCGGAAGGTATTTTCCGCGACCATCCAGCGTTCCGGAAAAATCACGAAATCAATATTGGCGGTGCCTTCCTCCCCAGAGGCAGACGTCAGCACGGTGAAAATCGAAGGATCCGGATGGTCAAAGGAAATGGAACCGACCGCGGCATAACGCCTGAGGTCATATTTATAAGGATAGTAATTCCCATGCCAGGCAACCACATCCAAGGGTGATTGGCGGATCTCCGTCACAAAAACATCACCACCCCATTTGACGAATAGTTTTGAGGGGGCGTCTTCATCCTCATAGGCTGCGACGGGTGTCAGGAAATCGCGCGGATTGGCAAGGCAATTGGCGCCGATTGGGCCGCGATTGGGTAGGGTAAACGGCGCGCCATAATTTTCGCACACATAGGCGCGTGCGGGTCCATCGGAGATTTCACAGCGAAAGATGATGCCGCGTGGGATGACGCAAATCTCACCTGGCTCAATCTCGATCACGCCGAATTCGGTACAAAAGCGCAGCCGTCCCTGCTGCGCCACAATCAGCAATTCGCCATCGGCGTTGAAGAAATACTCGCGTTGCATGGGCCGTGTGATGCAGGCAATATGCGCGGCCATGCCGGTTTGTGTATCGGAATCGCCCGCCGTGGTGATGGTGGTAAGGCCCTCCACGAAACTCAGGCGCTTGCGCGGCATGGGCGCAGGGTCCCAGCGCATTTGCCCCAGCATGGGTTGGCGTTCTGCGGCATTGGGGGCGGTGCGGATTAGGCCCGAATCAACCGCCTGATAAAAGCCGGAATGCTTCACCGATGGGCGAATACGATAAAGCCAGGACCGTTCATTCTTGCCATGCGGCGCGGTGAAAGCGGAACCGGAAAGCTGTTCGGCATAAAGCCCGTAATTGCATTTTTGCGGTGAATTGCGCCCGATCGGCAGCGCCTCGGGCAGCGCTTCAGTCTCAAAGGAATTGCCAAAGCCGGACATGTAAGCCAGCGCAGTCATGGGCGGTTTGGTCTTTGGCATGGCTCGGCTCCGGCGCGTATCATTCAACTTTGGCGCCGGAAATGCGCACCAGCTCCGCCACACGCGGCATTTCAGCGGCGAAGAAGGCAGTGAATTCCTCTGGCGTGCTGCCGACAGGTTCATAGCCGAGGGAGAGCACGCGTTCGCGTATCTGCGGGTCCCGCAACCCGGCAGCGAGGGCGTGTGACATGCGTTGCACGGCGGCCGGCGGTGTTCCCGCCGGCGCAAAAGCGCCAAGCCAGGAGGAAAATTCATACCCTGGCACCACCTCCGCCACCGCCGGCACATCTGGAAATTCTGGCGCGCGCTGTGTCCGCGTGATGGCAAGGGCGCGCACCTGATCGGCGCGGATTTGCTGTACCGTCTCCACAATGGGTGAGAACACGATATCCACGCGCCCGGCCACCAGATCCGTCATGGCCGGCGCACCGCCGCGATAATTGATATGCGTGAATTGCACCTGCGCCAAATGCTCGAACAGCGCAGCGGCAAAATGTTTCGACGAGCCCGCCCCCGCCGTGCCGACATTGACACGCCCAGGATTGGCGCGCGCCAGTGCCACCAGATCTGCCAGCGTGCGCGCCGGAAACGCCGGATGCGCCACCAGCATGTTCGCACTTTTCACAAACAACGACACGGCGGTGAAATCCTTTACCGGATCAAAGGGCAGGTTGCGATACAGCGCCGCATTCACCGCCTGAGAGCCCATGGAGGCGACGACCAGCGTATGCCCATCCGGCGCGCTGCGGGCCACATGTTCGGTCGCGATATTCCCAGCCGCACCCACGCGATTTTCCACCACAGCGGGTTGCGGCAGGGCAGCTGACAATGCCTGCGCCATAAGCCGGCCGGTCGTATCGGTTGACCCGCCGGCGGCGAAACCCACCACCAGGCGAATGGGCCGGGTTGGCACCCAATCGCCACCTTGCGCGGCAGCACCGCGGATCATGAGCGGCGCAGCCGCCATACCGGTCATCAGATTCCGACGATTGATCATGCTTTCCTCTCCCCATTTTTCATTTCAGACGTCGAAGAAAACTGTCTCCTCCGCGCCCTGCAAATGGATATCGAAGACGTAAGTGTTTCCATCGCCTGGGGCACGGCGCGCTATCAGCGTCTTGCGGCGTTCCGGCTGTTCGATCAGGCGCAGCACCGGGTCTTCCGCATTAGCCGCTGCTTCATCTTCGAAATAAAGCCGCGTCAGCAGGCCAAGATTGATGCCGCGCGCCACGATCCACACCAGGATATGCGGCGCGAGGCTCCCCTCACCATGCCGACGCGCTATACGGCCTGGCTTGATCGTGGCAAAGGACCATATGCCTGTCTCAAAATCCGTGCCCGTGCGCCCCCAGCCACGAAATTGCGCATCACGTGGGCCGGGTGCATCATCGGCAGGATGGTTGAAGCGGCCAAAGGAATCCGCCTGCCAAATCTCAACCAAGGCATCGCGAATGACCGCGCCAGCGCCATCGAAAATCCGCCCTTCGATGCGAAGGCGCGTCCCTTTGATCTCAGGCGAAAGCGCGATGGTGCCGAGATTATGTTCGAAAATATCAAACCCAGCCTGGCGCGGAATAAGGCCGATATGCACGAAAGGTCCGGCAGTTTGGGATGGCGTTTCCGGCAAATAGCCAAGCGCATCGGGCGTGATCATGGCGGGTTAATTCCCTTGCAGCTTGTTTTCAAATACGGTCGCGCGGGTGCCGCGCAGTACGATATCCCAGCGATAGGCGAGCGTATCCAGCGGCACCGATGCCGCAAGATCAAGCCGCGCGACCAGCCGATCACGCGCTGCTTCATCGGGAATGGTGTTCAGGATACTGTCATGGCGGATCAGCGGGTCGCCTTCAAAATACATCTGCGTTATCAGCCTTTGCGCGAAGCCATGGCCAAAGACCGAAAAATGCATATGCGCCGGGCGCCAATCATTCACCTTGTTGCGGAACGGATAGGGGCCGGGCTTGATGGTGCGAAAAACATAGCGCCCGTCGCCATCCGTCAGGCAGCGACCACAACCGCCAAAATTCGGATCAATCGTCCCGATATAGCCATCATTGCGGTGGCGATATTTTCCCGAAGCATTTGCCTGCCAAATCTCCACCAGCACACCGCGCAAGGGGCGCGCATTGCCATCCAGCACATTGCCATGAATGATGATCCGTTCGCCTATCGGCAAGCCTTCCTTGGCGTAGTTCAGGATCAGATCATTGTCGCGCGCGCCGAGCTCCTCCGCGGCGAAAACCGGGCCGGTGAGGTCGGCCATGCTTGTCTTCAGGGAAAGCGGCGGGCGTGTCGGGCCGCGGAATATGCTGGTCTTGTAGCCCGGCGAAATCGGCAGCGGATGCGCCGCCAGATCGCGCTGGATGAAATCATCCCCAACCATCAGACGCACCCCCAGGATTCCAGTGGGCGCGGCATTGCGGCAAGGCTGCCAAGGTCAAAACAAGGCATGGGCGGTATCTTCCCTGGAAGTTTCCTGTCCGGCGCTCGCCTGCTATGGCTTCCTGGCGCCTGGCCGATTATGAGAAGGCCAGCCGCAAGGCGCGTCAAGCGGAATCACCAGATGGCCCAGGGCCGGCTTAGGGGGCAGCCCATGCGTTTTCCAACGCGTACCCAGGTTGCGATTATCGGCGCCGGCCCGGCGGGGCTGCTGCTTGGGCAATTGCTGCATAAGGCCGGGATTGACGCGGTTATTCTGGAACAGCGCAGCGCGGATTACGTCCTGGGCCGCATTCGCGCCGGCGTGATTGAACAAACCACCGCCGCACTTCTGGACCAGGCCGGGGTTGGTGCGCGCATGCGCGCTGAAGGCTTGGTGCATCACGGGTTTTCGCTCTGCGTGGATGGTGAGCGTCAGCGCATTGATCTCAGCCGTCATACTGGCGGCAAGATCGTCACGGTCTATGGCCAGACAGAAATCACGCGCGACCTGATGCAGGCAAGGCTTGAAGCTGGCTTGCTCACAGTTTATGAGGCCGAAAATGTCACGCCTTTGGATTTTAATACAGCCAAACCAAAGGTCCGCCTTGAATCCAACGGCACCACCCATGAATTGGCCTGTGACATTATCGCTGGCTGCGATGGTTTTCACGGCATTTGCCGCGCGAGCGTGCCGCCCTCGGCGATCACAGTTTACGAAAAACTCTATCCTTTCGGTTGGCTCGGGCTTTTGGCAGATGTGCCGCCGGTGGATCATGAATTGATCTATGTCCGCCATCCGCGCGGATTTGCACTTTGCAGCATGCGCAGCAAAACCCGCAGCCGCTATTATCTGCAATGCGATTTGAATGACAGCGCCGCCAATTGGTCCGATGAGGCCTTTTGGGAGGAACTGCGCCGACGGCTTGACCCGGCGGCGGCCGCAGCGCTTACGGCTGGTCCATCGCTTGAAAAAAGCATCGCACCTCTGCGTAGTTTTGTCGCAGAACCGTTGCGCTTTGGGCGACTTTTCCTGGCGGGTGATGCCGCGCATATTGTGCCGCCTACCGGGGCCAAGGGGCTAAACCTGGCGGCGTCTGATGTGCATTATCTGTTGGAAGCACTGACAGGGTTTTTCAGTACCGGGCAGGATGCGGCGCTGGCGGATTACTCGCCCCGCGCGCTCGCGCGCATCTGGAAGGCCGAGCGGTTCAGCTGGTGGTTCACCAGCCTAATGCATCGCTTTGATGGTGCCGAAAGCGCCTTTGATGAGCGGCTGCGCAGGGCAGAGCTTGCCTATCTGATGCAATCCGAAGCGGCGCAGGCGGCGCTGGCGGAAAACTATGTTGGGCTTGCCTTTTGAAAGGCGGGTCTGACCGGCAGGGCCGCAAGCCGCTTTTTGCTTGCTGGCACCTGGGTGTAATGCTAGCCAGTGTCTGGAAAGAACCGCCCCCGGCCTGGACCCAGCGGGGTTCAGCAGAAATATAAAGGAACGCCCATGACCCTGTCCCGTCGTGCAAGCCTGGCCCTTGGTATCGGCACTCTTGCCAGCCCACTTGTGGTTCGTGACCTGAAGGCGCAGGCGCAGATCACGCTTCGCCTGCATCACTTCCTGCCGCCCGCGTCCAATGGGCAGCAGCGCTTCCTCGCCCCCTGGGCGCAGCGCATTGAACAAGCCTCGGGCGGGCGGCTGCGCATTCAGATTTTCCCTGCCATGCAGCTTGGTGGTGCGCCGCCGCAGCTTTTTGATCAGGCGCGTGATGGCGTTGCGGATATCGTCTGGACCCTGCCCGGCAATACGCCCGGCCGCTTCCCACGCATTGAAACCTTTGAACTTCCCTTCTTCGCCTCTCGCCGCGCTGTCACCAATTCCCGCGCGCTGCAGGAATTCGGCGAACAGCATCTGGTCGAGGAATTCCGTGAGGTGAAGCCGCTATGTTGGTGGGCGCATGATCATGGCGTGATCCATGCCAATAAGCGCGTCGCACGGCTTGAAGATATGGCCGGTTTGCGGCTGCGTTTCCCAACACGGCTTTGCGGCGAAGCCTTGCGCGCGCTTGGCGCGCAGGCCATCGGCATGCCGATTCCACAAGTACCGGAATCCCTCGCACAGCGCGTATTGGATGGTACGGTGGTGCCCTGGGAGGTGGTGCCCGCGATCCGCGTGCATGAATTGGTGCGCTACCATACC
>JADCFR010000422.1 GCA_020249415.1 Roseomonas sp.
ATGAAATCAGCCATGCCTGGCTGGCGCGCGCAGGTGCTGCGTGCGGCGTGCAAAATGGCGCGCGCTGCCGCAACAGTGGCATCGAAATCCTGATTGATCAGCACATGATCGAATTCATCCCAATGGGTGATTTCCTCCCGTGCGGCGGCCATGCGCTTCGTGATTTCCGCATCACTATCCTGGCCACGATTGCGCAAGCGGCTTTCCAGTTCCGCCATGCTGGGCGGCAACAGAAAAATACTGGTGACATCAGCCGGCATGCTGGCCTTCAATTGCCGATGGCCTTGCCATTCAATATCGAACAGCACATCTCGCCCTTCGGCGAGCGCCGCCTCAACTGGCGCGCGCGGCGTGCCATAGCCACGGCCCAGAAACATCGCATGTTCCAACAAATCGCCGCGCGCAATCATGGCCTGATATTCCGCCATATCGCGGAAATGGTAATGTACGCCATCCTGTTCACCAGGGCGCATGGCGCGTGTGGTGACACTGACAGAAAGTGTGAGTGCCGCTTCGCTTTCCAACAACGCCCGGGAAACACTGGTCTTGCCCGCGCCAGGGGGGGCCGCAATCACTAGGCAAAGGCCGCGACGCGTCATGGGCGCTTACTCCACATTCGCTGCCTGTTCACGCAGGCGTTCAATAGCGGCTTTCAGATCAAGTCCCAGGCGCGTCAGCGCGACACTCGCGGATTTGCTGCAGAGCGTATTGGCTTCGCGCACGAATTCCTGCGTCAGAAATTCCAGCCGCCGGCCCACCGCGTCACCGGAAGCGAGCAGTGCGCGCGCTTCGGCGATATGGGCGTTGAGACGGTCAATCTCCTCCCGCACATCGGATTTGGCGGCGAGCAAGGCGACCTCGGCTGCAAGGCGTTCTTCAGGCACCCGGCGCTCACCTTCCAGCAGCGCGGCCAGGCTTTCCAGCAAGCGCGCCTTTTGCTGCGCGGGTTGATCCGCCGCGGCATCGCGCGCCAGCGCTACCAAAGCCGCGATTTCATCAATCAGCACGGTCAGGATTTCGGCGAGCCGCGCGCCTTCTGCTGCGCGGGACTTCGCCAAGGCTTGCAAGGCGGCAGAAAAGCCAGCCGCCACGGCGGCGCGGCGTGCTTCCTCGGCGGCTTCGTCCAATTCCGTCGCTTCCGCGCGCAGCACACCAGGCAGGGTCAGCAGCGCCTCGGCGCGCGGCGGCGGGGCGCCCGGGATGCGCGCGGCCAAATCAAGCGCCAAGCGCAGCGCCTGATCCAAGGCCACAGGGTCCGGCGTCAGGCGCGGGCCTGCCTTTTCCTCTCGCTTGATGTTCAAGGTGGCGGAGACATTGCCGCGCTTGAACAGTTTCCCCGCCGCATCGCGCAAGGCGGGTTCCAGCGCATCCAGCCCATTGGGCAGCCGCAGCCGCACATCGAGCCCCCGCCCATTGACGCTGCGCACTTCCCAAAGGAAGGAAGCGCCATCGGGCAGGGTGCCATCGGCACGGGCGAAACCGGTCATGGATGCAAGCTTGGCCATGCGCGGTTTTTGCCCCAGAGGAGATGTTATGCAAGCGCTTTGGCAAAATGTGCTGATTACCGGCGCCTCATCCGGCCTGGGCCGCGCCCTGGCAGAGGCCTGCGCCACGCCTGGCGTGGTGCTGCATCTTTCGGGACGCGACGCCGCCAGGCTGGAAGAAACGGCCAACGCCTGCCGCGCGCGCGGGGCAGAGGTGCGGCCCTGTGTGCTGGATGTCTGCGACGCGGCAGCCATGGCGGGCTGGATCACGGGCGCTGGGCGGCTTGATCTGGTGATCGCCAATGCCGGCATCAGCGCCGGCACGGGCGGGGTGACGGAGCCCGCCGCCCAGGCGCGAAGGATTTTTGAGGTCAATGTGACGGGCGTTTTGAATACTGCCCTGCCGGCGCTGGAGGTCATGGCCGCGCAAACCCCTGGCGCCGATGGGCTGCGCGGGCGGGTTGCCGTGGTGGCATCCGTCGCCGCTTTCGTGGCCGCGCCGGGCGCGCCGGCCTATTGCGCAACCAAGGCCGCGGTGCAGCGCTGGGCGGAAGCTTTGGATGCGACAGAACGCATGCGCGGTATTCGGCTGCATGCGATCTGCCCCGGCTATGTCCGCACCCCCATGACCGAGCGTAACAAATTCCCCATGCCATTTCTGATGGATGCGGATGAGGCCGCGCGGCGCACGCTGGCGGGGTTGGCGCGCGGCAAGACTCGCATCGCCTATCCCTGGCCGACCTATATGCTGGCGCGCTTCGCGGGCGCCTTGCCGATTTCCTGGCGGGCCGCGATTTTCAGCCGCCTGCCCGCCAAGGATGGGAATATTTAATCCCTAGCTATTCGGCTTCAGCATCTGCCGCAGCACCGTGCCATCTGACAAACGGTCAAAGCCTTCATTGATTTCTTCCAGCTTCACCACACCGCTTTTGAGCTTATTCACCGGCATCTTGCCGCGCCGATAAAGCGAGAGCAGGCGCGGAATGTCGCGCTCCGCGACACATGATCCCATATAGGAACCGCGAATGCTCTTTTCCTCCGACACCAAGGACGCGTGCAAATAAGACACTGACGCATTCACATTCGGCAAACCGGCGCTGATGGTGCTGCCGCCACGCGCGGTAATGGCAATGGCAAGCTGCATGGCCGGGATGGTGCCGGCGGTTTCAATCACCGTATCCACACCGCCATCGGTGGCATCCCGCACCGCTGCCGCGCAATCATCATTCCCAGCCAGGAAGACATCCGTCGCTCCCCATTCCTTGGCCTGTTCCAGCTTTTTCGGGTTGGTATCAACGGCAATGATGCGATCCGCAC
>JADCFR010000423.1 GCA_020249415.1 Roseomonas sp.
ATTGCCGCCCGCGCCGGCGCGATTTTCCACCACAAAGCTCTGCCCCGTGATTTCCGTCATGCGCGCGCAATAGATGCGCGAAAGCACATCGGTGGACCCCCCGGCGGGGAAGGGATTGATGTAGCGCACCGCCCGGCGTGGCCAATCACCCGCTTGCGCGCGGGCGATATTTGGCATGGCCAGAAGGCTGGTGCCGGCCAGGATGGCGCGGCGCGAAAATCGCGATTTGGACATTGGCGTTCTCCCCTGAAGGATGCGGGTTTTGCACCGCAGCTTTCAGGGGCAGGCTGCCCGAATCTGCGCCCAGGTCAAGAAAAAAGCGCAGGCAACTCTAGCCGCGCGGCACGGCGGCATGGGCGGCGAGGCAGGCCACATCCACTATCTGATTGACGCCCGCCTGCATGGGCACGATTTGCGCCGAATGCGCAAGCCCGGTCAGCAGCGGACCAATCACCGTGCTGCTGGTCAATTGGGGTACGGCACGCGTCAGAATATGCGCCGCATGAATACCGGGCATGATCAGCACATTGGCCGGCCCCGTCAGGCGACAGAAGGGATAGAGCGAAGCGCGCAGCTTTGGGTCCAGCGCCACATCTGCTGCCATTTCGCCATCAAACTCAAAATCCGCGCCCCGTTCGGTCAACAGCTTTACCGCTTCACGAATGCTGCCGGGGATGGTGCCGCGCGGGTCGCCGAAGGTCGAGAAGGAAAGAAACGCCACGCGCGGTTCCATCCCGAGGCGCCTTGCGGCGGCTGCCGACCCGCGCGCAATGCCTGCAAGTGTGGCCGCATCGGGTCTTTCATGAATGGCGGTATCCGCCACCAGCACCGTTCCCGCCTGGCGTGAAATGATGATGGAAACCCCAAAGGCAACGCGCCCCGGCACGGGGTCAATCGCCATGCTGATGCCTTCAAGCGCGGCGGAATAGGAACGCGTGGTGCCGGTGACGACCGCGTCTGCCTCACCGGTCGCCACCATGCAGGCCGCGAAGACATTGCGGTCCTGATTGACCAGCCGCTGGCAATCGCGTTGCAGAAAGCCATCGCGCTGCCGCTTGCCATAGAGGAATTCCGCATAACGGCGCGTCGATTCCGAAAGCCGCGCATTCTGGATTTCAATGCCGGCGGGCAGCGGAATGCCGATGGCATTGGCTACCGCCGTAATGCGATCCTCCCGTCCCACCAGAATGGGTGTGCCATAGCCTGCATTGCGGAAGCCAATGGCGGCGCGGATCACCTTTTCTTCCTCGCCTTCCGCAAATACCACGCGTTTCGGGTGCTGCCGCACGCTTTCCGCAATCGCTTCCAAAGCGCCCACTGTCGCATCCAGCCTATTCGCCAAATCCCGCGCATAGCGCTGCAAATCGGGCAAGGGCTTGCGTGCCACGCCGCTTTCCATCGCAGCCTTGGCCACCGCTGGAGAAACCCGCGAAATCAGCCGCGGATCAAAAGCATTGGGAATAATGTATTCCGGCCCGAAACGCAGCGCCTTGCCCGCGCCCGCGCCAGAGACTTCTTCCGGCACATCTTCGCGCGCCAGCATGGCAAGTGATTCAGCCGCCGCGATTTTCATCGCGTCATTGATGGTGGAAGCGCGCACATCAAGCGCACCGCGGAAGATGAAGGGAAAGCCCAGCACATTATTGACCTGGTTCGGGTAATCCGAACGCCCGGTCGCGATGATGCAATCGGGCCGCGCGGCGCGCGCCTCATCCGGCGTGATTTCGGGATCGGGATTGGCCATGGCGAAAATGATCGGCTTCGGCGCCATGGCCCTGATCATCTCAGGCGTCAGCGCGCCCTTCACCGAAAGGCCGAAGAACACATCCGCGCCATCAAGCGCCTGCGTCAGCGTGCGCGCGGAAGTCGTCACTGCATGGGCGGATTTCCACTGATTCATGCCTTCCTGACGGCCGCGCCAGATCACGCCCTTGGTGTCGCACAGGATCACATTCTCAGGCCGCATGCCCATGGCCTTGACCAACTCGGCACAGGCGATGGAAGCGGCACCCGCGCCATTGATAACAAGCTTCGTCGTCTTCAAATCGCGCCCGGTCAAATGGCAGGCATTGATCAGGCCAGCGGCGGCGACAATCGCCGTGCCATGCTGGTCATCATGAAAGACCGGAATATCCATCAATTCGCGCAAGCGCTGTTCAATCACAAAGCATTCCGGCGCCTTGATGTCTTCCAGATTGATGCCGCCAAAAGTCGGCCCCAGATAGCGCACCGCATTGATGAAGGCGTCGGGGTCTTCGGTATCCACGCAAAGATCCATGGAATCGACATCGGCAAAGCGCTTGAACAGCGCGGCCTTGCCTTCCATCACGGGCTTCGATGCCAACGCGCCCAGATTGCCAAGGCCCAGCACCGCCGTGCCATTGGAAATCACCGCAACGAAATTACCCTTGGACGTATAATCATAGGCAAGCGTCGGGTCCCGATGGATATGCAGGCAAGGCTCCGCGACACCCGGCGAATAGGCCAAGCTCAAATCCCGCGCCGTGATCAGCGGCTTGGTCAGGCGTATTTCAAGCTTGCCGGGCCTGCCTTCACGGTGCATCGCCAGCGCTTCTTCGGCGGTGACGCGCGCCGTGCGCGTATCCTCAACCGGCGTTTTTTTCGCGTCATCCATGCCTGTCGTTACCCCTCATACGGACCCCATCATGCCGATTTGTGCCACGCACCGCGAGGCCCCCGCTTCGCAGGCGCAGCAAAGCGCGCTCTCACACCCGGCGAACATTCCAGGGATAGGGAGATGAGCCCTGCAAAATTCCCGTGATATTGCGCCGGAAGGCTGTCCTGATCCTGAATTGGCCAAGCGGGATGAAGGCGGCTTCTTCCAAAGCGTGGCGCCCAAGGCGGGACGCGATCTGCTTCTGCTCCGCCTCATTCGGCGCGAAAAGCCAGGCTTCCGCCATGGCTTCGGCCTCATCACTTTTCCACCAGCCGAACCAACCGCCGGTACCCTGGCCGCGCACCAGGAAGGAAACTGCGGGATTGGCCCAGGCCGTCGCCCCACCCGTGGTATGCAGGATGGACCAGCCGCCACGATCCACCGCCTCACGATTGCTGCGCCGCTGGACTACGGTGCCCCAATCGCTTTCCGCCAATTCGATATTCATGCCGATCCGCTTCAGCCGATCCGCGGTCACTTGCCCGAGCGGCCCGATATCCGGGAAATCCGTCGGATTGATCACGACAACGCGCTGATTGGCATAGCCCGCTTCTCGCAACGCAGCGCGCGCACGGTCCAGGCTGCCCGGCATCATCGCCTCACCCAGATCTTCGTAATAGGGCGTCTCACGCGGCCAAAGGCTGCGGCAGAGATCCCAATCGGTCCGATCATCCCCGCGCGATGCCCGCATGTAATCTTCCTGCAAAACCGAAAGCCGGACGGCGCGGCGGATGCGCACATCATCAAAGGGCGGATGCAGTGCATTCATGCGCATCACTGCCATGCGCCCGCCCGTGTCAGACACTTCGCGGCGCACATCGCGCGCGCGGGCCAAAAGCGACTGTAAATCCGGATGCGGCCTTTCCCACCAATCAACCTCGCCATTCTGCAAGGCGGCCGCTGCGGTCGCGGGATCGGGCAGGATATGCCACTCAATGCGCCGGAAATGCGCGATCTTCGCCCCAGATGTCCAGGAAGGCGCTTCCAGGCGTGGCTGATAGGCATCGAATTTCTCATAAACCACGCGACTGCCGGAATTATATTCGCAGATCGGAA
>JADCFR010000424.1 GCA_020249415.1 Roseomonas sp.
CTAGCCCCGGGAAGGATGCCATGCGCTACGTCACCCTCATTACGCTGCTGGGGGTCGCCATCGGCACCGCTGCGGCGCAGTCGCTGTCCTACAATATCCCCGGCACCGGGCAGGATCTCTGCTTCGGTGCCACCGGAGAGATCGCCTGCCCGGCACCGGGTGCGCCCTTTGCCGGCGCGGATGGCGCCCCGCCGCTGCGGCCTATGGCCTATCGCGCGCATGGCGATGGCACTGTTACCGATCTCGTCACCGGCCTGACCTGGGCAGCGGCACCAAGCGCACCCATCACCTTTGAGGAGGCAGCGCGGCTCGCTGCCGAAAGCCGCCTGGGCGGCCATGGCGATTGGCGTGTGCCAACCATCCGAGAGCTTTACTCGCTCATGGATTACCGTGGCGGCTTCACCGGCGATCCGGCGACCTCTCGCCCCTATATCAATACCTCGGTGTTTCGCTTCGCCTATGGCGACGGCAGAGGCCTTGGCGACGCCGCAGCCGGGCGCCGACCGATTGACGTGCAGGAATGGACGGCAACGCGTTATCTGAGCCGCACGGTTGGCGGGTCTGAGACGGTGTTCGGCGTGAACTTCGCCGATGGCCGCATCAAGGGCTATCCGCTGATGGATCCGGCAAACCGGATGCGCACGCCGAACCGGTTGGCGGTGCGGCTTGTGCGCGGGCCGGCCTATGGCGTGAATGATTTCCACCCGACGGCGGAAACGGTGCTGGATGCTGCCACGGGCCTTGAATGGCAGCGCGCTGATGACGGCATCGCCCGATCTTGGGAGGCTGCGCTGGCGCATTGCGCGGCGCTTCGGCTTGGCGGTCATGCCGATTGGCGGCTGCCGGATGCGAAGGAGCTTCATAGCATTGTGGATTATGGGCGCATCCCGGCGATTGACCCGGTGTTTCGGCTTGCCGATCCCGCTGCCTATGTCTGGGCCTCCACGACGCATCTTGAAGCGCCGCCCCCGGAAGGCAGGCCGCGCCCCTTCACCGCAATTGGTGAATTGGCGGTATATTTTGCGTTTGGGCCGGCGCTTGGCCGGATGGAAGTGCCGCCAGGTTCGGGCATTTGGCGCTGGGTGGATGCGCATGGCGCCGGCGCGCAGCGGAGCGACCCGAAGACCGCTCAGCCCGGCGATTGGCCGCAGGGCTTCGGGCCGCAAGGCGACGATATTCGCGGGCACAACCATGTCCGTTGCGTGCGCCGCGCGGGCTGAAGCCCGTGCATCAGCGCCTATTATGGGCGATGGGATGAAGGCCTTGCCGCTTGCCTTTTTTCTGCCGTGTGGATGGAGCATTGTAGAGGTGTCAAAGGAGTTGTCGCCATGACACTTAAGCTCCGTCTTCCTGCTGTACTGGCCCTGGGATTGGTCGGTTCGGCGCTAGCCGCTGCCCAGGCAGTGGCGCATCCACAATTTGGTTATGGCTATGGTTACCATTCTCCGCGCGGCCGCGGAGAGGTGGTGATTATCCAGCCCCCCGTCCGTTACGCGCCGCCGCCCGTCTATTACGCCCCGCCGCCCGTGTATTACGTGCCGCCGCCGCGCTATCATTACCCGCCGCCGCAGGTCTATTACGTGCCGCGGCCCTATCCCCATTACGGCCATTACGGGCGGCCTGGCGTTTCGTTCAATTTCCGCTTCTGAAACTGGCTTGCGCGCCGCTGCCATGCGGCGCAGTTTCCGTGCACCATGTGTACGCTGATATTGCTCCACCGGCCTGATCACGCATGGCCGATGCTGATTGCCGCCAATCGGGATGAAAGGGCGGATCGCGCCTGGGATGCGCCGGCGGCATGGTGGCCTGATTACCCTGACGTGATCGGCGGGCGAGACCGCAGCGCGGGCGGCAGCTGGATGGCGCTTGGCCCGCATGGCGTGCTGGCGGCAGCCTTGAATCGTCCCGGCAGCCTGGGCCCTGCGCCTGGCAAACGGAGCCGCGGCGAATTGCCGCTGATGGCGGCCAATGCGGCAAGGGCGGAAGCAGCGGCGGATGCCATCACGCGGCTTGATGCTGGTGCCTGGCGCCCCTTCAACCTTGTTATCGCCGATCAGCGCTGCGCATTCTACATTGAAGCCTTGGGCGAAGGGCGCCCGCAAGCCAGGCTGCTGGCGCCCGGGCTTTCGATGGTGACATCCCATCCGCCGAATGATGAAAGCCACCCCCGCACCCGGCGCCACTTGCCGCGCTTTCGCGCTGCCACGGCACCCGATCCCGCGCAGGGTGATTGGCGTGCCTGGGAAGAAAGGCTCGCCGATGACAGCCATGAGGGTGATCTGGCCGCCACGCTGAAAGTGCCGCTGCATGGCGGGTATGGGACGGTGTCGGCCAGTCTTTTGGGGTTGGGCGCGGCGGGCGAAAGGCTCTGGCGCTTCTGTCCGGCGCCACCAGGCGAGGGTAGCTTTGCAACGCTCGGTGCGCGCTGAAGGGGCAAGGCTTCCGCCCGCCTGGTGGTGCGATTCATGCTGACCTATCCCCTGCCCAAAAAAGCCGCCGCGCACCAATAGCCGTATATTTGGTGCGCCGATTCACGCCGCTGCCGGGAACGGACATCGGCGACCGGACCACTAGGAGCAGACCGCGTTCAGATGGAATCATCTGACCGCGTGAAGATGCTCGAAAAACAGCGATGTAGAGCGGGTTGCGTGAACCCATGTGAACGCAACCTGCTTTAAGCGCGGGGCGGCATGCGCCACTCATCAGCCTTGTATCATGGCGCTGTTCAGGCGCTATGATGCTTTCAGCCCTGCCCTCACCCGCCGCGCCTCGGCCGCTTCGCCCGTGCGAGCCCCTCACCACGGAGCGCGATGCGCCCTTGGATCAGGTCAAGCGCCAAGCCCTCACGCAGCACTGGCAGGCAGGCTTGCTTGTCATACTGACCCGCCGAGCGCTCCGCCTCAAAGTCGAGGAACAGCCCCGTCAGACCCGCATTGTTGAAGGCGTGACGGTTGCCATCATCCAGGTAGCTTTCGCTCCAGAGCCCTTCAGACAGCAGCAGTCCATGCGCTTCCAATTCGAGGTGGAAGTAGGTCACGCGCTGGCACCAGGCTTCCTGCACAATGCTTGTGCCATTC
>JADCFR010000425.1 GCA_020249415.1 Roseomonas sp.
AAGGCGCGACATATTGGGAATCACCTGGCCGTTATTGCGCCCGGAAGCGCCCCAGCCGATCTCCGCGCCTTCCAGCACCGTCACCGGCACGCCGGCTTCGGCCAAATGCAGCGCCGCCGATAGCCCGGTGAAGCCAGCGCCCACCACCGCAACGCCCGTGCGCGCTTCACCCAGCAGCGGTTCCGTCGCGGGTGGCGCAGGCGCCGTGGCGGCCCAAAGGCTCGGCGGCATCGGAGTGTTAATGGCATTCATGCGCTTTTCCTTCCGGTGAACAGCACCGCGGCGAGCATCCCGGCAACGGCCAAGCCTGCCCCCAGAATTTGCAGCAGGGATAGCGGTTCGCGCAACCAAAGCCCCGCCAGCAGCAGCGCCACCACCGGCACCATGACGGAAAGGGTGGCTGCCCGCGTCGCGCCCAAAAGTTCCACCGCGCGGGCGAAGAAGAACATTGCCACACAGCCCAGCACCAGCCCCTGAGCGATCATGTGGAACAACACCAACCCCGCCGGCATGGCGAATACCTCGGCCGCGCGGAGCGGCAGCCAGAAGGGCAGGATCGCCAGGCCCGAGACAATGGTGATGGCAGCCGTCGCTGGAATGGCGGGCACCTGCCAACGGCGCAGCAGCAGCGTGAACACCGCCCAGGTGGCGCCGGAGGCCATCAGCAGCAAATCGCCACGCCAGGCGCCGGGGTAATCCCCCATCACGCCATCCCAGCCGATCATCAGCACCCCCATCACCATGATACTGAGCGCGAGCGCCCGCCCGCGCGTCGGCCATTCCTTCAGCAGCGGTATGGCAAGCAAGGCGCCCACAATAGGTGAGGTCATGGGCGCAATCGTCCCGCCATGCGATGCCGGCGCATAGACCAGCGCCACCAGGAACAGCAGCAGATTGGGCGCGCCGCCAAACAGCGCCAGCAACAGAATGCGCCTGAGCCCCAACCGCAGCAGCGTCGCGCGCGCTGCCCAGGCGAAGGGCATCAGCGCCATCATGCCGACCCCGTAGCGAAACGCCGCCAGATCAAAACTGCCGAAGCTGCCATCCGCCAAAACGGGGCGCGCCACCACCGCATGGCCGCCCCAGATCAGGGCAGAGGCGAGGCCAAAGGCAAGCCCCAGGATGAGTTTCGGGTTCATCGCCCCCCTTTGCACCCAACCAAGCCTAAACGATAGGCGAAAAGACTCCGCGCTTCCCTCAATCCGCCACCAGCGTTACAGCAGGCACAACCGCAAGAAAGGCTTTCGCATGTTCTATGAACCGCATCTGGGCCATGGCCTGCCGCATGACCCCTTCAAGGCCATTATCGCGCCGCGCCCGATCGGCTGGATTTCCAGCCTCGACAAACAAGGCCGCCCCAATCTGGCGCCCTACAGCTTTTTCAACGCCGTACATTCCAGCCCGCCCATGCTGGCCTTCACCAGCGAAAGCATGAAGCACAGCGCGGCGAATGCGATTGCGACCGGGGAATTCGTCTTCAACCTCTGCACCCGGCCCTTATTTGATGCAATGAACATCTCATCCGATACTTTGCCTGAAGGTATCAGCGAATTTGAAGCCGCCGGCCTTGCCACCGCGCCCTGCCGCATTGTGAAGGCACCGCGCGTGGCCACCGCGCCGGCCGCATTGGAATGCAAGGTCACGCATTCCATGCAATTGCAGGATATGCATGGCGCGCCGCTCAAGGGCTGGATCATCATCGGCCAGGTGGTCGGCGTGCATATAGATGAGGCCTATATCACCAATGGCCGGTTTGACACGGCCAAGGCCCAGCCCTTGGCGCGCTGCGGCTATCGCGATTACGCCGCCGTGACGGAAATATTCGAAGCGTTGCGCCCCACCGATGGCGGCGGTTACGCGCCGGGGCAGAGGGACAAGTAGAATTCAGCCCCGCCGCCCCGTTCAGCCTTGCCCAGCGGATGGCCTATCGGGCCGTCATGCCAGCATCTGTGAGGGTAACGTCGGTGATGGTGCAGATATCAACCCGGTACAAATCGACGCGCCGGCCATTCTGCAGCACCGCCCGGAAATCATAAAGTTCAGGATGGGCGGCAGTGAAGCGCTGCGACCGGCCGGCGGGCAAGGTTCCGGCGCCGAGCTCGTCACGGGTAAAATCCGGTCTGCTGGAGCGGTCGAAATAAAACTCAATCACCTCGCTGCTCGAGCGGTTGTGGAAGTCGAAGCGCGTATCGCATCTCTGGGCGTGGGCCGAGCCGGCGCCGATGGCAGCGAGCAACGGCAGGGCGAGAATGAGGCGACGGAACATCGGAGCTTCCCTGGAATTGTTACGACATAATGCTGAGCGGAATTCCGATAGGCTGACAAGGCGGTCCGCATCAAAAAACAGCGAACATCTCATGACATTGCAGCGGCAAGCCGGTGAAAAGACTGCCAAACATGATTTTGCATTACAAAAAATTCATGACGCCAAACATATCTGCCGCCCTTGGCCTTCAACAGCGCAAGCATTCGGCTAGTGGTGCGATTCATGTTGACCTATCCCCTGCCCAAAAAGCCCCCGCGCACCACTAGCCG
>JADCFR010000426.1 GCA_020249415.1 Roseomonas sp.
GCAATCACGCCGGGGCGATCCACCACCATCAGGCGGAGGTAATAGGCGCCCGTATGGCGATCCATCGGGAAGGAAGGCTCGGGCTTCAAGGCTGCGGCCTCCGCACCCCAAACCGGGGTGAAGCGCCCGCGCGCAATGTCAATCACATCGGCGACCACCGCTGACGCGGTCGGCCCTTCACCGGCGCCGCGGCCTTCCATCATGACGCGACCGACGAAATCACCTTCCGCCACCACGGCATTGAACACGCCATCCACCCGCGCAATCGGGGCGGAGATCGGCACCATGCAGGGATGCACGCGGGTTGCAATGCCGCCTTCTTCGCGCCGCGCAATGCCAAGCAGCTTGATGCGATAGCCAAGTTCCTCGGCGAGTGCGATATCAAGTGCCGAGACCTCCCGAATGCCTTCGACATGCACCGCGCCGAAATCCACCGGCCGGCCGAAGGCAAGCGCTGCCAGGATCGCCAACTTATGCGCCGCATCTATGCCATCAATATCGAAGGATGGATCGGCTTCCGCATAGCCAAGCTTTTGTGCCTCGGCCAGCACTTCGGCGAATTCGCGCTTTTGTTCGCGCATCACGGTCAGGATGTAATTGCAGGTACCGTTCAGAATACCCGCAACGCGCTGAATGCGATTGGCCGCCAAGCCTTCGCGCAGTGCCTTGATCGCGGGAATGCCGCCGGCCACCGCCGCTTCAAAGGCCAGCGCCACACCGCGCGCTTCGGACGCTTGCGCCAAGCCAGCGCCATGCACGGCAAGCAAAGCCTTATTCGCCGTCACCACATGCTTGCCCGCGGCAATCGCGGCCTGCACCAATGCGCGCGCCGGGCCTTCCGAACCGCCGATGCATTCCACCACCACATCCACTTGCGGATCGGCAGCGAGTGCGACGGGGTCTTCATACCAGCGGAGCCCCGAAAGGCTGATGCCGCGATCCCGGTTGCGCTCACGCGCAGAAACGGCGGTGATGGCAATGGGCCTGCCGGCCCGTGCGGCAATGATATCGGCATTCGCACGCAGCAATTTCACCACGCCGGCGCCAACCGTTCCAAGGCCGGCAACCGCAATTGCAAGGGGGCGGGTCATGCATTCACCATGTCAGAAGCAGCATCCTGCGGTGCGGCATTATCGCCACCGAGGAAGGTTTTGATGCCACGCAAAGCTTGGCGGATGCGGTGGCTGTTTTCCACCAGCGCAATCCGCACATGTTCATCACCATGCTCACCAAAGCCAAGGCCGGGTGCCACCGCGACCTTCGCCTTTTCCAGCAGCAGCTTGGAAAACCCGACCGAGCCCAAATGCCGGAACCGCTCGGGGATTGGCGCCCAAAGGAACATGGAAGCTTCCGGCGCGGGCACATCCCAGCCTGCGGCATGCAGCCCCTTTACCAGCACTTCGCGGCGTTCCTTGTACAAAACGCGCATTTCCTCAATGCAATCCTGCGGGCCATTCAGCGCAGCGGTGGCCGCCACCTGAATGGGCGTAAAGGCACCGTAATCCAGATAGGATTTCACCCTCGCCAAAGCCGCGATCAGGCGCGGATTGCCGGCCGCAAAACCCATGCGCCAGCCTGGCATATTGTAGGTTTTCGACATGGAGGTGAATTCCACCGTGATGTCCTTCGCCCCTTCCACTTCCAGAACGGAAGGCGGTGGCGTATCGCCGAAATAAAGCTCGGCATAGGCAAGATCGGATAGGATGAACAATTCATGCCGGCGGCAGAGCGCCACCAATTCGCGGTAGAATTCAATCGGCGCGGTCAATGCTGTCGGGTTGGATGGGAAATTGACAATCACCGCATTTGGTTTGGGCACGGAATGGCGCACGGCGCGGTCAATCGCGGCCAGCATCGCATCATCGGGCGTATAGGGAATGCTGCGCACCGAAGCGCCGGCAATGATGAAGCCGAATTGATGGATGGGATAGGAAGGATTGGGCACCAGGATAGTATCGCCCGGGCTTGAGATGGCCTGCGCCAAATTCGCGAGCCCTTCCTTCGACCCAAGGGTTGCCACCACTTCCGTTTCAGGATCCAGTTTCACGCCAAAACGCCGGTCGTAATAGCCAGCCAGCGCCTTGCGCAGACCGGGAATTCCCTTGGACATGGAATAGCGATGCGTGCGCGGGTCCTGCACGGCTTCGATCAGCTTCGCCACAATATGCGGCGGTGTCGGCGTATCAGGATTGCCCATGCCAAGGTCAACAATATCCTCAGCCGCCGCACGCGCCTTGGCCTTGGCGGCATTCACCTCGGCAAAGACATAGGGCGGCAGGCGCCGGATACGGTGGAAATCCTCGGTCATGGCTTCAGTCTCGATGTTTTCGGGCCGTGCTTATAGACCAGCGCGTTACGGTCGGCGAGGCGGATCACGCAAAACAGGTGGCGGCGGGGGGCCGGCAGGGGTCAGCATGGGCGGGGCCGGAATGCCAGAGGGGGCGATCATGGGTGGCGCAGGAATGCCAGAGGGTTCGGGGGCCGTCACCGGCGTCGGGGTTGCCTGTTGGGGCGTTACAGCCAGAGCAGGGGGCGGCGCCGGGGGCGGGCTGGCGATGCTGGCCAAGGGCGGGGCCAGGGCGGGGGGCGGCGGGCCCAGGCGCGGTGCCGCTCCCGGCAGGGCGCCGAGCGGTGCGCGGCTGGCTTCCCGCTGCTGGACCAGCCTGGCGGCCAGGGCCTCACGCGTTGCCATATCCGGGATCTCTGGCCGGGGCGGTACGGTGCCCAGATTGGGAAAGGGTGCATCGGCATTGGGGGGCGCTGGGCGGCCTTCATTCTCCGGTCCCCAGGCGCGGTTCCAGAATTTCGCCACATTCTGGCCGGGTTCCGTCTGGCAGCCGGGCAGCAGCAGGGCCAGCAGCACGCAAAACCGTGCTTGATCGGCCCTGCTTCGCCACCTAGGTTGCAATTTGGTTCCGGTTGTCTCGCGA
>JADCFR010000427.1 GCA_020249415.1 Roseomonas sp.
CCATCACGCGTGCCGGCCAGGTTGAACAACGCATTATGCGCATCCGATGTCGCCGGCGTCCAACCCAGCAGATAGAAGCTGGTATTGTAGCCAGGGGCATTCACCTCAGCGAAGAAGCGCGCGCGGGTCTGCGCATTCAGCGTCACGCGGATATTGATGCGCGCCAGCATGGCAACCACGGCGGTGCAGATCGCCTCATCATTCACATAGCGGTCATTCGGGCAATCCAGCGTCACGCCAAAGCCATTCGGATATCCGGCTTCGGTCAGCAACCGGCGCGCCTCGTTCAGGTCAACGCGCGGGCGCTGGTCATCTTCCTCGCGGAAGCCATTCACGCCCGGGCCATAGATCAGATTGGTCGGGCGGGATTGACCGCGCATCACGCTGCGTTGGATGGCCGAGGTGTCTATCGCCAATTGCATGGCGCGGCGCACCCGCACATCCTGGAAGGGGTTCTTGCCCTGCACATCGGATTTCAGCAGCTGCGGGCGCATCTGATCCAGCCCAAGATAGATCGTGCGCAATTCCGGCCCCTGGATGATGCGCACACCGGGGGAGCGTGAAATCCGGTCCACATCCTGCGGCGGCACGGTATAAACAAAATCCATCTCACCCGAGAGCAGCGCCGCAACGCGCGTTGCGTCATTGGAAATGATGTTCAATTCGGCGCGCGTCAGATTATGGACGGGCCGGTCCCACCAATTGGGATTGGGCGCGATGACCGTGCGCCGATCCGGCTCACGCGATACCAGAATGAAAGGCCCGGTGCCCATGGCATTGCGCGTGGCGAAGTTTTCCTGCCGTGTCGTCAAATCCGCTGGGCGCGTGGCGTTGTTCTTTTCCGCCCAGGCGCGGCTGAAGATGCCCCAATTGGTGATTTCCTGCAGCAGGATCGGGTTGGGCACATTGGTTTCAAAATCAACGGTGTGATCATCAATCTTGCGCACTTCCTTCACGGAAGCGAGCACACCTTGCACATTGGAACCAGGCGCGCGGGCGCGCTGCACGCTGAACACCACATCATCGGCCGTAAAAGGCGTCCCGTCCGAGAATTTCACATTGCGCCGCAGATGAAAGCGCCAAACATTCGGCTGAGGCTGTTCCCAACGCTCGGCAAGGGCGGCTTCCACCTTGCCTTCATGATCACGCCGCACCAGCGGTTCATAGAAATTGGACCCGAAGGCGAGCAGGAAGGTTTCCTGCCGCGTATAAGGGTCCATTGAGTTCACATCGCCATCATTGGCCCAGCGAAAGACATTGGCCTCCGCAGTTAATGCGGAACCGGCGAGCAAAGCGGCGGCAAGGGTAAATCGGCGCAACGACATGAAGCATTCTCTCCCACAAGAACATGACCCGATCCTTTTAGGGCTTTTATGCGCCATGAAAAAGCAGAATCAGCGGGCAAGAAAAAAGCCCCTTTCCTGCCGGAGAAGGGGCTTTGATCGGGAAAATCGATGATGCCTCAGGCCGCGCGGAGCGCCTTGCCCAATTCGCCCGTGCCTTTTTCGATCAGCGCTGCATCAGTGGTGGCGTCAATCGTCTCGGCCAAAAGAGTCCGCGTTGCGGCGGTGGCGATGTCAGCCGCCGCCTGACGCACTTCGGCAATTGCGCCCGCTTCAGCAGCGGCAATGCGGTCCATCGCCATGCGTTCACGCCGCTCAGCCGCCGCCTGGGCTTCCGCCTGCGCTGCCGCAGCCACACGCTCGGCCTCAGCCTTGGCGCGGGTCAGCATTTCCTCGGCTTCCTTAAAGGCCGTGGCGCGTTCGGCTTCCGCGGCCTTCAGCATCGCCTCGGCCTCGGCACGCAGCTTGGCCGCTTCGTCGATCTGGGCGCGAATGCCCTCAGCGCGCTTATCGAGCGCGCCCATCAAAGCGCCAATGACCTTACGGCCAAACAGCACGAAAAACAGCACAAAGGAGACGGCGACCCAGAATTTCGGGTCAAGCCAGAAATGCTCGTAGTGGTGCATCATGCCCTCCCGCGCGCGGCCATTTCGCGCCCAACCGCAGCGCCAATGGCACCACGATCCGCCGCACCAATCAGCTTTTGCACCAAGGCTTCAGCCGTATCAGTCGCAACATCGCGGAGGGCCCCCATGGCTGCACCACGCGCCGCATCAATCCGCGCTTCTGCCGCTGCCACTTGTTCAGCAAGCTTGGCGTTCAGCACTTCAGCGCGCTTCTCCGCCTCGGCTTGGGCATTCTGTAGGGCACCGGCGATCGCGGCTTGCGCCTCAGCCCGCGCCTTGGCCGTGGCGTCACGATGCGCGGCCATGGCTGCGTCCGCATTGGCCTTGGCAGTACGGGCCGCTTCCAAGTCTCCCTGGATACGAGCGCGCCGTTCTTCCAGCACGCTTTCCACCAGCGGCAGGCCCTTGTTCTTCACCAGCCAATAAAGCGCGGCGAAGATCAACAGCATCCACACAACCTGGGCAATCACCAAAGGATTGCCGAATTCAAGCTGTGGCATGCCACCACCACCGCCCCCGGCCCAGGCAATGCCTGGCAGGAGCATGGCTGCACCCGCGAAAAATCTGGTCAACAGGCTTGTCATGCCACGCCTCATGCTTCCATCGGCGGGGCAGCTCCCCAATGGCTCTGCCCCAAGCGCGCAAAGGCCCGGCGCACCGGGCCGCGCTTTCCTCAGGTGAAGAGGATGAGGAAGGCGATGAGCAGCGCAAACAGCGCGACCGCTTCCGTCAGCGCGAAGCCCAAAATACCGATCGGGAAGACCGCATCACGGGCGCCCGGATTGCGGGCCACCGAGGAGACCATGGAGGCGAAGATATTGCCGATCCCGATGCCCACACCGGCGAGAGCGATAACAGCGATGCCGGCCCCAAGGGCCTTAGCGGCGAGCACGTCCATAATGAAGTTCCTTCCTTTTGCTAGCAGGAGTGTTGAAACCCGATGATCTCAGTGCAGGTGCACCGCATCATGCAGGTAGATGCTGGTGAGAATGGCGAAGACATAGGCCTGGAGGAAAGCCACGAGGAATTCGAAGCCAACCAGGGCCACATTCACCGCAAGCGGTGCCGCGGCACCGAAAATGCCAACCGCGCCGGCGCTGCCCATCAGCACGACGAAGGTCGCAAAGACCTTCAGCATGACATGGCCGGCGACCATATTCGCGAAAAGACGCACGGAAAGGGAGACCGGCCGCGAGAGGTAGGAAATCACCTCGATCGGGATGATCAGCGGCGCCAATACCTTGGGCGCGCCTTCCGGGAAGAAATAGCTGAAGAAATGCATGCCATGAATGCTGATCGCGACCACGGTGATCAGCACGAACACAATCATCGCCAGCGCGAAAGTGACCGCGATATGGCTGGTGAAGGTGAAGGCATAGGGCAGCATGCCAAGCAGGTTGCCGAACAGCACAAACATGAACAGGGCAAAGACGAAGGGGAAAAAGCGCTTGCCTTCATCCCCCACCTGGCCCGTCACCAGTTCATGCACGAATTCATACGCGGTTTCGGCCAAGGATTGCAGCCGGCCCGGCACAATGGCGCGCTGGCGCATACCATAGACCATAAGCCCCATGGTCAGCAGCACGGCAACCACCATGAACAGATTGGCCTGGCTGAAGCCAACGGCCTTGCCCACAAAGCCAAGCACGGGCGAGAGCTCAAACTGGCTCAGAGCGTCAATCGCTTTGCCTTCCGCAGCCACAGCCTACCTCTCCCGGTTCGTCATCACTTCACTTTTGGACGCGAACGCGGGTTGAAAAGCCGATAGACATTCATCACCCCGGCCGCGCTGCCCATGACAAAAAACACCAGGAAAAGCCAAGGCCAAGTGCCAAGCCAGCGATCGAGTGCCCACCCGATGCCGATGCCAACAACAAGGGCAGAGACAACCTCAACCCCCGCGCGGAACCCGATTCCCCATGGTCCTTTAGGCAGGCCTTTGGACCCCTTCGGGTCTTGTTCCAGACCGCTTTGGGTCCGGGCCTGCTTGAGGCGCGCATCAAAATCTGGTTGCGAATTCACCTTTGCTCCCCAGGCGATCCTCGCCAGAAGCGAAGCGGCGTTTACGGGTGGGCTACCGGGGTGTCAAGCATGTGCGGCGCAGCAAAGGGCTATTTATTGGTGTTCACCGCGGCGGGGTGGGCGGCCGAGGCGGGCGCGGCGCTCGTCGTGTCGTGGAACTTGCCGGGCGAGGTGGGGGTGCTGGCGGCGGGGGCGGCGGGCGGCGGATAGCGAAACGCTGCTTGGCCGGCGGCAGCGCATCCCATTGCCGAATGATCGCCTCCTCGGAGGAGGTGTCATAGCCAAGGCGCCGCATGGCGTCCCGGGCGCGGCGCTTCTGATCCTCGCTCAGCCGATCCCAGGCGATGGGGCCGGGGGCGAAAACCTGTTCGGGTTCCTCAGCCGAGGGGGCGGTGGTCACGGGCGAGGGCTGGTTCGGCTGGGCGCAGGCAGCCGGCAGCAGGGCCAGCAGGAAAAAGCGACGTTTCATGGCTGAAGCTCCACCAGCACGGGTACATGGTCCGAGGCTTGCGGCCAATCCCGCGCATCCTTCAGCACCAGATGGCGCTTGAGGCCCCCCGCCAGATCATCACTGACCCAGACATGATCGAGCCGTCGGCCACGATCAGCCGCGCGCCAATCCCGCGCGCGATAGGACCACCAAGTGTAAAGCTTTTGATCCTCCGGCACGAAATGGCGCAGCGCGTCATGCCAGCCAGCCGCCTTCTGCCAGCCCAAAAGCCCTGCAACCTCGATGGGTGTGTGCGACACCACATCCAATAATTGCTTATGGGACCAGACATCATGTTCAAGCGGCGCGATATTCAAATCGCCCACCAGTACGGCGCGCCGCGCGCCTCGGCCCGCGAACCAGCGCGTGGCTTCAGCGACGAAATCAAGCTTATGGCCGAATTTCGGATTGGCTTCGCGGTCCGGGATATCGCCGCCGGCGGGGACATAGAAATTATGCAATTCCACCGGGCCGCCTGGCGCATCCAGCATCACGCCAAGATGCCGGCAGTCGCCCTTGGCGCACCAATCGGGATCATCTGCGCGCAGGCTGATCGGCAGGCGCGATAACACCGCCACACCATTATAGCCCTTCATGCCGCGCACCAGCCGATGCGTGAAGCCGAGCGCTGCAATGCCTTCATGCGGAAAAGCCTCATCCGGGCATTTGGTTTCCTGCAGGCAGATCACATCAGGCGCCAGATCAGCGACCAGGTTTTGCAGCAAGGGTAAGCGCAGCCGCACGCTATTGATGTTCCAGGTCGCGATACGAAGAGCCTGCCGCGATGCGCCGCGTTTCGCCATGGGTTTTCCTGTCATCACTGCTGGGAAAGGGTTTCAAAAACATCACCCGAAGGCGCGGCACCTTGGATATGGCGCCGATGCCAAAGCGCGTAAAACAGCAAATGCCAGGCGGCGAAGCCTTCACGCTTGCCGGCAGCCGCACGAAACAGCGGCAGGACGCGATCTGCCTTCACAATCTCTGCAACCCCTGGCTGGCTTGCCACCAAAGGCGCCAGCTTGTCCGCGACATCGGCAATCCAGGCGCCAACCGGCACGGTGAAGCCCTGCTTGGCGCGGAAGGGCTCGCTGGCCGGAAAATTCTTCGCGAGCCATTGGCGCAGCAGATATTTGCCGCGCCCATCGCGAATCTTGAGCTTGTCGGGCAGACGAAAGGCCGCGGCGGCCATGCCAGGATCAAGAAAGGGCGTGCGGCCTTCAACGCCATGCGCCATCAGGCAGCGATCAAGCTTGATCAGCAGATCATGCGCCAACCAATCGGCGCAATCGGTGGCTTGCGCGACTTGCAGGCGTGACCGGCCCGGCAGCGCGGCGGCGGCTTCAGCGGCGGCAATGCCATCGCGCCAGCCGGTGAGTGATTCACGCAGCACATCCAGCCGATCAAAAGCGCCATGGCCGCGCATGGTCTTGCCGCCCAGCCACCAGGGGCGCATCGCGGCGCGATAGCGGCCATAGCCGCCGAACAATTCATCGCCGCCTTCGCCGGATAGCACCACCTTCACTTCCTGCCGCGCCGCGCGCGCCAGGAACCAGGTGGGAATGATGGCGTAATCAGCGGCGGGATCATCCATGCAGGCGATGATCTCCGGCAAATGCCGCCAGACCATATCGCGGGTGATATCAACCCGCACATGCCGCGCGCCAGCAGCACGCGCCGCTGCGGCGGCGGCTTCGCGTTCATCCGCCGCACCGGCCACATCAAAGCCGGCCGTGAAGGCCAGAACCGGCGCGGTATTGATGCGCGCCATGGCGGCCAGCACGGCGGCGGAATCCGTCCCGCCCGAGAGGAACATGCCATAAGGCACGTCGCTCCGCTGATGCAGGTCAACGCTTTCCATCAGCGCCGCATCCAGCCGCGCGAGTGCCGCTTCTTCCGAGATGGCTTCCGGCCCTTCCACCGGCAAGGCAGCGCGGCGCGCGCGGGCGATGATGCGGCCATCGGCGATGGTGATGGTCTCACCTGGCAAAACGCGGTTGATGCCCTGGAAGATCGTCTCTGGCCCGCTGGTGAATTGCAGTTGCAGCAATTCATGCAAGGCAGGGCGATGCAGTTGCGGCGCAACCAGACCAGCGGCGACCAGCGCCTGCGGTTCGGAGGCAAAGGCGATGCCATCGGCGGTCTCGGCGATGTAAAGTGGCTTGATGCCGAAAGGGTCGCGCGCCAGCAGCACCTGCCGCGCCGCGCGATCATGGATGGCGATGCCATACATCCCGCGCAGAAGCTCTGCGAAGCCTGCGCCATCGCGGCGATACAAATGCAAGGGCGGTTCGCAATCGGAAGCGGTGGCGGCGGGCAGCGCGTGCTCGGCGCGCAATTCGCGGTAATTGTAGATTTCACCATTTGCGACAAGCGCGGCGGCGCCAGCGAAGAAGGGTTGATCGCCAGTCGCAAGATCAATGATCGCAAGGCGGGCTTGGGCGAGTGCGACATTGCCCGAAAGATGATGCCCCGCACCATCCGGCCCGCGATGCGCCAGCGCACGCGTCAGCGCTTCCAACACTGTGGCGGAGGCTGAGGCACCGTGGCGTAACGCAAGGCCTGCTATGCCGCACATGGCGCTACGCCCGTCCCGCCGGCTGAAGGTCCGCCAGCAAGCGGCGCCAATACGCGATCACCGGCGCCTCCGCGAATGTAGCAGCGAAATGTGCGCGGCCTGCCGCGGCAAGGGCAGCGGCGCGATCAGGATTTTCAGACAGTTCCGCAATGGCCGCTGCAAGCGCCACCGCATCTTCACGCGGCACCAGCACGCCATCCTTGCCATTGGTGATCAATTCGCTCGGGCCTTGTGCGGCAGCGGCAATCACCGGCTTCGCAGCCGACCAGGCTTCCAGCACGATATTGCCAAGCGGTTCCTGGCGTGATGAGCAAACAAAGATATCCGCCGCCGCCAAAAGCGCACCGATATCGCGCCGCCAGCCAAGGAAACTCACACGCGCGGTAATGCCAAGCTCTGCGGCCAAGGCCCGCAAGGCAGCTTCTTCCGGTCCCGCGCCGGCCAGATAGACATGCCCGCGCGGCAGCAGCGCAATTGCGCGCAGCAGCACATCAAAACCCTTATTCGGATGCAGCCGCCCCATGGCCAAAAGCCGCGGCGCACTGCTGGCAACAGGCAAATCGGCGGGCGCGCTGCCCGCGAAATCCTCAACGAAATTGGGCAAATAATGCACGCGCGCCGGTGGCCAGGGCGCAGCGGTGATCATGCGCACCAGATCATGCGTATTCGCCACCAGATGATCGCAATGGCGGAAATACTTCACATCATAATAGCCGCCGAAACGCCCGACCAAGACCCAAGGCCCTTGCGGGGTGAAGCGCGCGGCGCGCTGCATCCAGGCCATCACCAGATCGGGTTTGAAATCCTGCAAGGCGCGCCGCAGTCGCGGCTTGGTCAGAAAATCGAGTGCGCCGCCAAAGGCCAATTCCACCGGCGGCAGGCCAGCATCGCGGAGCCGCGCCGCACGCCCGGCATCACGCCGAATGATCGGCAGCACCACATCGCCCGCATGATGCAGCGCGATGGTGGCGCGTTCGAAAAACGCCTCAGCCCCGCCAATCGGCGCGCCTGCCATCACCTGCGCAATCCTCATGGCTTCCGCCCGTCATGGCGTTCCGGTTCCAGCCGCGCTTTCAGATAGGACAGCAAGGGAAAGGCGCCGGTACAAAAGGCCAGCAGCACACCCCACGCCCCTTCGCGATAACCTTTGCGCGAGACATAGGATTTGAAGGCGCGGCTGACAAAACGGCGCAGATTGGCACGCAGCGTGCCGATATCCCCGGACGCAACCAGATCAGCCGCCTTGGCCGAGGAATACTTGTCCAGCCGCCGCAGCATGTCCGAAATATCGCGATCCACCAGATGCACTAGCGAGATCGGAAGAGCACA
>JADCFR010000428.1 GCA_020249415.1 Roseomonas sp.
CACAATGGTGATATCGGTCAGCCGATGCGCATCCAGAATGGCAACGGCATAGGCGCCAACGCCCATCACTGCGGCATGGCCAAGGCTTGCCAATCCTGCACCGCCCACCAGGAAGGATAGTGAAACCGCAGCCGCGGCCAGGATCATCATGCGCGCGAACATGGTCAGGTAATGATTGGCGCCAAGCCCGATGAAGGGTGCCAGCGCAAGTGCAGCCAGCACCAGCAGCGTCAGCGCCACATCAAGCCGCAGGCGCGGCATGCTAGTGGTCCGATCGCCGCTGTCGGTTCCCGACAGAGGCGTGAATCGGCCCACCAAATATGCGGCTAGTGGTGCGCGGGGGCTTCTTGGCTAGGCGACAGGTCAGCATGAATCGCACCACTAGCTGCTCCTGGCTGGGAAAAGCCCGCGCGGGCGGAAGGCCAGGATCGCGGCCATGGCGATATAGACCAGCATGGAAGCCAGCGCCGCGCCGGTTTGCCGCGCGGCCGATGGGTCAAGAAACAGCCGCATCAAATCAGGCATCAGCGATTTGCCGAGGGTGTCCGTCAGCCCCACGATCAGCGCCGCAATGAAGGCGCCGCGAATGGACCCGATGCCGCCAATCACAATCACCACAAAAGCGAGGATCAGCACATGATCCCCCATGCCGGGTTCGACCGAGAAAATCGGCCCCGCCAATACGCCAGCGAAGCCTGCCAACATGGCGCCAAAAGCAAAAACCAACATGAATAGCCGGCGAATATCCACACCAAGTGCGGAGACCATGGGCGCATTGGTGGCACCCGCGCGCACCAACATGCCAAGGCGCGTGCGCTCTACCAAGAACCACAGGCCAAGCGCGGTGGCGATGCCGGCGCCCAGCACCGCAATACGATACAGCGGATATTGCAGCCCTGGCATCAGCACCACGCCGCCTTCCAGCAGCGCGGGCACCGGCACTTGCAGCGGCGCGGCGCCCCAAATGGCCTTCACGGCCTGATTGAGAAACAGGATCACGCCAAAGGTCGCCAGCACTTGCGACAAATGATCGCGATCATACAAATGTCGGAAGATCAGTACTTCCAGCAGCAGGCCAAAAATCAGTGCTGCCGGTAGTGCCAGCAAGAGTCCAAGCCAGAAGGACCCTGTCGCCGCTGCCAAGGCAGCGCCAAGATAGGCCCCCAGCATATACTGCACCCCATGCGCCAGGTTGATGAAATCCATCACGCCAAACACCAGCGTGAGGCCCGCCGCCACCAGGAAAAGCAGAATGCCCAGTTGCAGGCCATTCAAGGCCTGCACCAGGAAAAGCCCCGTACTCACGTTAGGGCATGATCTGTCTTAACAGATCATCCCCTAACTTCTTTTGAGCGACTGATTCACCGCTCCGGTGGTTCCACCTTCGCGGATCAGGCGCAAAATTTAGCGCATACGGCATTCGGCAGCCCAGGGGTCTACATTGTTCTCAAGCACCTTGCGCACGATTTCGGTCTGGAACTTGCCGTCAGGGCGTTTGGCCACGCGCGTCAGCCAAAAATCCTGCACGGGGAAGTGATTCGCGCCAATCTTGAAATTCCCGCGCACAGAGGTGAAATCCGCTGCACGCAAGCCGGCCCGCAGCGCATCCTTATCGGCCAAGCGACCACCGGCACGGCGAATGGCGGAATCGAGCAGCATGGCGCCATCATAGGCCTGCGCGGCGTAACTCGCCGGCACGTAATTGAAGGCGGCTTCAAAATCGCTCACGAAACGGCGATTGGCAGCGTTATCCATATTTGGCGCCCAATTCGACCCCGAAAAGAAACCAACCGCCGCATCCTGCTGCGCGGGCAGCACCGCCTCATCCACCGTGAAGGTGGACAGGAAGGGGATATGCGCAAGCCCCGCCTGACGATATTGCCGCACCAGATTCACACCAAGCCCGCCCGGCATGAAGGTGAAAATCGCATCCGGCCGCGCCGCCGCGATCTTGGCGAGCTCAGCGGCGAAATCAAGCTGCGTGAGGGGTACATAAACCTCATCCACCACTTCGCCCTTGAAGCGGGATTTGAAGCCAGCCACCGCATCGCGCCCGGCCTGGTAATTCGGCACCAGTACAAAAACGCGGCGATAGCCCTGATCTTCGCAGACCTGGCCAATCACGGCATGCACCTGGTCATTATTGTAGGATGTCGCGAAGAAGAAGGGATTGCAGCCGCGCCCGGCAAGGGTGGAAGGCCCGGCATTGGTGCTGATCAGGAAGGTATTGGCTTCCGTCACCGGGCGTATAATGGCTTGCAGGATGTTGGAGAAAACGACGCCGACGATGAAATCGCAGCGGTCGCGCTCAAGTGCGGTGCGCACCTTGGTCACCGCGACATCGGGGCGCAATTCATCATCAATCATCACGGTCTCGGCGGTGAGGCCACCCAGCCGGCCATTCAGATGGCGCAGCCCCATCAGGAAGCCATCGCGCAATTGCGTCCCCAGCGCCGCTTGCGGGCCGGTTTGCACGGCAACCAGGCCGATCTTCACCCCGCCGGCGGGTTGCGCATGCAGAAGGGCGGGCGCTGCCAGCAGCCCCAAGGCGCCGCCCATGGCGGTGCGACGTGAAAAAGAGCTCATTGTTAAGCCTCCCCGGTTGAAATGCCTCAGCGGTCTTACTGCGCGAAGCCTGGGCGCAAGGCAAGGCGCTGGGCCATTTCGCCGGCATGAATCATCAAGGGATGGGCGGGGTCCGTGAAGGGGTCCAGCACGGTAAAGTGGTTGGCGCCGGGCAGGGCCTCAAAACTGCCGCCCCAATGAGAGGCGAAATCGCGGCTTTGGCGGATGAATTCATCGCTTTCCGCCCCTCCGACCACGACATGCAAAGCCTCAAAAGCGGGCGGCGGCAGCAGGCGCGGCGATAGCGTCGCGATATCCTGCCCCGTCAGGTTCAAGGCCTGGGCGATGCTGGTGCCGACCAGCGGCCTCAATTCAAACACGCCCGAGACCGGCAGCGCCGCCCCCACCATCCCGGCCGGCAGGCCAGCTTCCCAGGCGGGCCAATCAGTCGCGAGCAGCAGCGCGGCCAACTGCCCGCCGGCGGAATGCCCTGCCGCCAGCAGCCGCCCGCCCCGGCGCCGATGCAAAAAGGCCGCGGCGCGGCGCATTTGCGCGGCGATCTCTCCCAAGGTCACCGCCGGGCAAAGGTCATAGGATGGCACCGCCACCGCGACGCCTTGGCCCAGCAAGCCGCGTGCACAATGGCTGACAAAACGCCGATCCAGCGCCTGCCAATAGCCGCCATGAATGAAAAGCGCGGTCGGCGCGGCCCTGTCATCCGGGGGCAGAAACAGGTCGAGCTTCTCCCGCTCCCCCGCGCCATAGGCAAGGTCGAGTTCCGCCCTGACGCCACTGGCGCGGAAGGCAGCGGCATCGCGCGCCCAGGCAGCGATGATTTCGGCGCTTTCGGGCACGCGGGCCCGATTATTATATTCCCGTTCGGCGTCCATGGCCCTATCTGCGCATGGGAAAGCCATGACAGGCAAGGCAGGGCGATGCGGGTATATCTGGCGGGGCCGGAGGTGTTTCTGGCGGATCGTGACGACATCGCCGCGGCCAAGAAGGCAATTTGCGCTGAACATGGCATGGTCGGCGTTTTCCCGACCGACCCCGCGCCGCAGGTACCGCCCGCCGAAACCAATTGGATGCAGATTTACTTGGGCAATGAGGCGCATATCCATGGCTGTGATGCGCTGATTGCGAATCTTACGCCCTTTCGCGGCGCCTCAGCCGATCCCGGCACGGCTTATGAGCTTGGCTTCATGCGTGCGCTTGGCCGCCCGGTGCTGGGCTATAGCAATGCGGCGGGGAATTTCACCACGCGCAGCCTGGGGTTACTGCGTGGCGCTGTGCATCGGCGCGCATCGGGCGCCTGGGAAGATGCTGATGGCATGGAGGTGGAGGATTTCGGCCTGACCGATAACCTCATGCTTGATGGCGGCATTGCCGCTTCGGGTGGTGTCTTGGTGGTGAACCCGATTGCAGAAGCCGCGCGCTGGCGTGACCTGAACGCTTTCACCCGCTGTGTTGCGCATTTGGCGGCGATGAAGCGCTAGTGGTGCGATTCATGCTGACCTATCTCCTGCCCAAAAAAGCCCTCGCGCACCACTGGCCGTATATTTGGTGGGCCGATTCACGCCGCTGTCGTGAACCGACAGCAGTGACCGGA
>JADCFR010000429.1 GCA_020249415.1 Roseomonas sp.
AACATGGGTAAGGTCCAGGTTCATTCTCCGCCGGAACATCTCAAGCGCGAAATGCCCAGACGCCCCATTACCGGAAGAAGCGAAAGCCATGCCCGGATCACGCCGCGCTGCCGCGACCAATTCCTGCGCCGTGCGGAAGGGCTGCCCCGCGCCGGTGAACAAGACGGTGGGCGAGGCATAAATATTCACAATCGGCGTGAAATCATTGATCGTGTCATAGGGCAGCCGCGCATAGACCGCCGCATTGCTGGCATGGGTGCTGGCCGCGAGGAAGATCGTATAGCCATCGGGCGCTGAGCGCGCGACCATTTCAGAGGCAATCACCTGGCTCGCGCCCGGGCGATTCTCAATGACGATGGGCTGGCCCCAAAGCCGTTGTAGCGGTTCCTGCAATAGCCGGCCCGGAAAATCCGTGGGGCCACCGGCAGGATAGCCGATGATCATCCGCACCGGACGATCCGGCCAAGTGCTCGCTTGCGCCTTGGCTTTGGTGATGATGGTGCTGGCCACCCCGGCGGCCAGCAGGCTGCGACGCTTCAACATTCCAGACTTCCTCCCGCGCCCATTTCGGGCTTACCGCCCCCAAGGCTGGGGGCGGGTTAGGGGTAGTCTAACGCAGCTTTACTGGCAGGCCAAACATTCTTCGTAATTATTGCTGGTCGCCGGCACCGCCGCCACCAGCGGCAATTGTGCCTGGTCATTGGCGGGTGCCGCCACGCCAAGCGCTGCCTGCGGCGCCACCTTTTCGCTGATGGCATCCGCGCGCTGAATCGAAAGGCTGCGGCAGTAATAAAGTGACTTCACGCCCTTCTTCCACGCCGTCATGTGGATCTGGTGCAAATCCCGCTTATGCACATTGGCCGGCAGGAAGATGTTCACCGATTGCGATTGGCAGATATAGGGTGTGCGATCCGCCGCATGTTCAATGACCCAGCGCTGATCCAGTTCAAAGGCCGTCTTGAAGGTGGCTTTTTCCTGATCGGTCAGGAAATCAAGGTGCTGCACGCTGCCTTTGTTCACCGTGATGGTGGTCCAGGTATCCTCATCATCCCGGCCATGCTTCGCGAGCACCTTCTTCAGGAACGGGTTGCGCACAATGAAGGACCCGGACAGCGTCTTGTGGTTATAGACATTGGCCGCGATGGGTTCGATCCCCGGGCTCGCGCCACCGCAAATGATGCTGATGGAAGCGGTCGGCGCGATGGCGATCTTGTTGGAGAATCGCTCCAGGAAGCCATATTCGGCGGCATCCGGGCAGGGGCCGCGTTCTTCGGCCAGCACGCGGGAAGCGGTATCGGCCTGGGCGCGGATATGCTTGAAAATCCGCATATTCCACACCTTCGCCACCACGCTTTCAAACGGCACATTCAGCGCCTGCAGGAAGGAATGGTAGCCCATCACCCCAAGCCCGACCGAGCGTTCCCGCATGGCGCTGTAGCGCGCCCGCGCCATGGAATCGGGTGCCGTATCAATGAAGGATTGCAGCACATTATCCAGGAAGCGCATCACATCGGGGATGAATTGCGCCTCATCCTTCCATTCAAACCAGGTCTCAAGATTGAGCGAGGACAGGCAGCACACCGCCGTACGCTGTTCCCCATGCTGGTCAATCCCGGTCGGCAGGGTGATTTCAGAACAGAGGTTCGAGGTTTTCACCTCAAGCCCCGCCAGCTTCTGATGCTCCGGCCGCGCATTATTCACGTGGTCGGAATAGATGATGTAGGGCTCACCGGTTTCGATGCGCGCGGTCAGGATGCGAATCCAAAGGCCCCGCGCGGAGACCTTCTTCATCAGCGCGCCATCCTTGGGCGAGACCAGCGCCCATTCCTCATCCGCTTCCACCGCGCGCATGAAGGCATCGGGGATCAGAATACCGTGATGCAGATTAAGCGCCTTGCGATTCGGATCGCCACCCGTCGGGCGGCGCATTTCGAGGAATTCTTCGATTTCCGGGTGATTGACGGGCAGATAGCAGGCCGCCGACCCACGACGGAGCGACCCCTGCGAAATCGCCAGGGTCAGGCTATCCATCACGCGAATGAAGGGAATAACGCCCGAGGTCTTGCCGTTGCGCCCGACCTTTTCGCCAATGCCGCGCAAATTGCCCCAATAGGAACCGATGCCACCGCCCTTGGCGGCCAGCCACACATTCTCATTCCAAAGCCCGACAATGCCATCAAGGCTGTCAGAGGCTTCGTTCAGGAAGCAGGAAATCGGCAAGCCGCGCGTTGTGCCGCCATTGGACAGCACGGGTGTCGCCGGCATGAACCAGAGCCGCGAAATATAATCATAAATCCGCTGCGCATGCGCCGCATCATCGCCATAGGCGGATGCGACTCGTGCAAACAAATCCTGATAGGATTCGCCTGGCAGCAGATAACGATCGTCTAATGTGGCCTTACCGAAATCGGTCAGCAGCGCATCGCGTGAGCGATCAATGCGTACCTGGCCATGGCCTTCAAGTTGAACTGCGTCGAACACGGATAACCCCCTGATAACTTCCCCCGAAGCCGGATCATGCCCCAAGTTACAGTCTGACTACAAGATGTAGTCTTGCCACAGTCGCGATACCACTAGATGCGGTGCGTGATTCTGCTCTTGCAAAAGCTGGGGCAATTGGGGCAGGCGCATCTTGTTCTCGTTTCGCCCCATGGCCTGGCCCCTTTCGCCGGCGGGCTGCTTGGCGTTTAATTGTCCCGCAGGGACGCCGCGACGCTGAGCGGAATAACGCAAAAACAATGGCTTGCA
>JADCFR010000043.1 GCA_020249415.1 Roseomonas sp.
ACCGTGCAAACGGCCAAGTGCGGCCAGCGCCGCGTTTTCGGAAACACCTGTTGCCAGCGCCAACATCACCGCCAGCAAGGCGTTATCGGCCTGAAAGCGTCCCGGCAGAGGCAGCAGTATTTCATGCCGCGCGCCCGCGATGCGGAAGACAAGCTCCTGCCCTTCTGGCAAGGGCCGCGCAGCTTCCAGTGCGAGCGCGTCACCACCCGCCCCGACCAGCCGCAGATCAAGCTCGCGCCGTGCAACAATCTCGCGCAGCGCGGTGAGTGTCTCGGCTTCCATATCGGCCATGGCGATGGCAGGCGCGCCCGCCGGCAAAAGCGTATCAAACAGCCGCAGCTTTGCCGCGCGATAGGCTGCCATGGTGCCGTGATAATCCAGATGATCGCGCGTCAGGTTGGTGAAGCCCGCCGCTGCCAGGCGCACACCATCCA
Source organism: Roseomonas sp. (assembly GCA_020249415.1). GTDB lineage: Bacteria > Pseudomonadota > Alphaproteobacteria > Acetobacterales > Acetobacteraceae > Neoroseomonas. The sequence goes on from JADCFR010000043.1 coordinate 435, forward strand.
AGCGGCGCTGATCTATCCCGTGCGAGGATGCCTCCATGGCAAGTGCGGCCACCCCATCACGCGCAAGCCGAGCGAGGCTTTCATGCAGCGCCACCGGGTCGGGCGTGGTGAGTGATGGCCCCGGCGGCACACCTTCCGCAATCAGACCGAGCGTGCCAAGCGACGCGGCCTTGCGGCTGGCATCGCGCCAGATTTGGCGCAGAAAATCCACGCTGCTGGTCTTGCCATTGGTGCCGGTAATGGCGACTACGCATTCCGGCTGGGCGGCGTAAAAGGCCGCTGCCATCAAGGCCAAGGCACGGCGCGGATCGGGGCTGGTAATCAGCGGTCGCGGTGATGCTTCAGCGGGCCACACAGTACCCTCTGGCGCCAATACCGCCGCCGCACCGCGCGCCACCGCATCGGCAATGAAGCCGCGCCCATCAGCGCGCGCGCCGGGCAAAGCGGCAAACACCATCCCAGGGCGCACCGCGCGGCTATCGGCGGTGATGCCTGTTACCTCCAGCGCAGCATCGGCTTCAGCGCCCCCCCATCCGCGCATGAGATCACCGAGGCGCAAGAGCAGCCTCGCGCTGGGTCACAGCGACGCGCGGCGGCGATTCAGTGGTTTGGCGCGGCGGGGGACGATTGGCCGCCGGTGTTGTGGGCGGCGGCGCAGCACCCGGCACACCGCGCCCGTTCATTGGCATGGCGATGGCGCGTTGAATCTCGGGCGTGGAGGGTTCCGGCAGCATGCCCAGAATGGGGGCGATGCGCGCAATCACCATATTCGCCGCCGGTGCCGCCACCCAGCCCGCCGTCGCAAAACCATGGCTGCGCGCATTGGGCTTGGGTTCATCCACCATGACGTAGACGGAATAGCGCGGCGCCTGCATGGGAAAGGCGCCGATAAAGGCGGCGATGCGCTTGTTTTCCAGATAGCCGCCGCGCGGCCCGGTCTTTTGCGCCGTGCCGGTCTTGCCGCCAACGAAATAGCCCGCCACCTCCGCCCCCTTGCCGGAGCCATCGGTCACCACCAAGCGCATCAGCCGGCGCAGATTTTCCGAGGTGCGCGGGTCAATCACACGCGCACCTTCACGTTCAACACCGGGCGGCTGCGCCAGGATGGTCGGTTGGCGCAGAATACCGCCATTCACCAGCGTCGCGCCCGCCATCGCGACATGCAAAGGCGTCACGGAAATGCCGTGACCAAAACCAATGGTCATGGTGTTCAATTCGCGCCAGGTCTTTTGCCCCGGCACCAAAGGCTGCGCGATTTCGGGAATCTCGATGCTCAGGCGCGATGTCATGCCCATGCGCTGCATGAATTCGCGATGCCGCGCCGGCCCCACCGCGGCGGCCATATGCGCAGACGCCAGATTGGATGAATAGGCAATGATCTCGGGCAGGGCGAGCCAACGATTCTTGCCGCGATAATCATTGATCTCATGCCGCCCGACGCGAATGGGGCGCGATGCGTCATAACCGCCCCAGGTCTGCACCGTGCCAAGATCAAGCGCCATGGCAGCGGTCAGCAGCTTGAAGGTGGAGCCCGGTTCATAAACACCAACGGTTACGCGATTGAAGCGCTCATCCGCGGTGGCGGCACCACCATCATTCGCATCGTAATCGGGCAGGCTTACCATGGCGAGAACCTCGCCCGTATGCACATCCATCACCACGCCGGCGCCGCCAATGCCGTTGAAATCCGTAATCGCATGCTGCACGGCATCGCGCAAAGCCAGTTGCACACGAATATCAAGCGAAAGCCGCAGCGGATCGCGGCGCAGCACGCGCAGCCTTTCGTCGAAATATTTCTCGACCCCGGCAATGCCATTGCCGTCCACGTCAACGCCGCCAATGATATGCGCCGCGGTGCGGCCTTGCGGGAAGAAGCGACGCTCGGCTTCCTGAAAATACAGGCCTGGAATGCCAAGATTATTCACCGCCTGCATCTGGCGCGGCGTCAGGGCACGGGCGACATAGGCGAATTGGCGTTCACCCGTCAGCCGCCCGATCAGCCATTCACGCTCAAGCTGCGGCAGCACCTGGCGGAGCTTGTCGGCAGCCTCAACCGGATCATCAATCTGGCTCGGATTGGCATAAAGCGCCGTCATGGGCAGTGAAACGGCCAGCACTTCACCATTGCGATCCGTCACCGCCGCACGAGAGACGGGCGTTTCCGCCGGCGGCGCTGGCGGGCGGGAGAGGATCGCCGCGCGCTTGGGCTCGGCCGGATCAAAGACGGTGGCGAGCGCAAGCTTCACCGCCACCGCGCCAAACAGCACCAAAAAGCCAAAGGCCGCCAGCAACAGGCGACCGCGCGATTGTTCCAATTGGGCGTGGCGCAGCAGATCGGGCTGCGAAACGCGCACCAAGGCGCGGCTTGTGGATTCCGCTACTGCTGGTTCGCGTAGCCTATTGCCCGGCAAGGCATCGGGCGAAGGCGGCTTAGGATCATGGGGCGATGCCTCGTTCATGCAATGGCCACTCCACTCAACGTATCACCCCTTGCGGGGCTCCGGCAGGGATGGGGCGAGA
>JADCFR010000430.1 GCA_020249415.1 Roseomonas sp.
GGTGTGGCCGATATGAAGGGCGGCATCGCCGCTTCCATGCTGGCCTTTGCGCTGCTTGCCGAATACCGCGACGCCTGGCACGGCGAAGCCCTGCTGACCCTTGCGGGTGATGAGGAAAGCATGGGTCCGCTTGGCACCAAATGGCTGCTCGATCATGTGCCGGGGCTTGCGCAAGCCGATGGCGTGATCATCGGCGATGCCGGCAGCCCGCGCGTGCTGCGCTTTGGCGAAAAGGGCTTTGTCTGGATCGAGATCGAGGCTGCGGGCCGCGCTTCCCACGGTGCGCATGTGCATTTGGGGGATAACGCCATTGACCGGCTGCGCGCTGCCCTGGATCCGGTGGCGGCACTGCGTGCCATGCAGCCCGAAGCACCGCCCGCCGTGACAGCCGCCATTGCCGCCGCACGTGGCATTAGTGAAGCGCTGTCAGGTGCTGGGGAAGCTGCGGTGCTTGGCAGTGTCACGGTGAATATCGGGCGGATCGAGGGCGGGGCCTCGCCCAATCTGGTGCCGGCCTTGGCGCGCGCGGCCTGCGATATCCGCCTGCCGGTGGGTGTGGCCAGCGCCCGGCTGCTCGGCGCACTGCATAAATCCTTGGATGCGCTGCCGGGCATCACCTGGCGCGTGCTGCGCTGCTTTGAACCCAACCATACCGACCCTGCCTTGCCCATCATCCGCCATGTGCATCAGGTGGCCGAGGAAGTGCTGCTTGAACCCGTTGCCGTGAATATGCGCGTTGGCGGTTCCGATGCGCGCTGGTTCCGCATGGCCGGCCTGCCCACCGTGGTCTATGGCCCAACGCCCCATAACATGGGCGGCGCCGATGAATGGGTTTCGGTCGTGGAGTTGGAAGCCATTGCCCAAATCCATGCCCTGGCCGGGTTTGATTTCCTGAGCGCGGAGGATGCCGCATGATCACCCTTCTAGGCGAAATCCTGGCCTTTAGCCTGCTGGCCTTCTGGCTCCTTTTATTCGGCGTGCAATGGCTGGCTGAAAGGCTGGGCTCCTGGCTCGGTCGCCGCCATGCCTCGCGCGGCACCGCCCCGGCAGAAGGCGTTGGCGTGGTGGTGGGCGGCATGCTCGGCCTGCTCGCTTTCGTGCTGGCGCTGACCCTTTCCTTCGCCAGCACGCGGTTCGAGGAACGCCGTCAGGGCACGCTGACGGAAGCCAATGCGCTGGGCACTGCCTGGCTGCGCGCCAAGGCGATTGGCCATCCGCGCGGTGAGGAAGTGGCCAAGCTTTTCGAAGAATACACCAGGCTTCGCGCCGATTTCATCCGCGCGCCCGCGGATCGGGAGGTGGTACGTGCGATCAATGACCAGACCTCGGCGCTACAAACCCGCATCTGGGAGCATATCACGGCCATTGTGCGCGAAAGACCGGATGCGATTTCGGCTGCCCTGATGGCCGCGACGAATGAAGTGTTTGACAGTTCAACGGCCGAGCGCTTTGCCTTCAGCCAAACCATGCCCCCGCAAATGGTCTGGCTGCTGATGGGCATTGCGGTGCTCAGCATCGGCGCGCTTGGCTATCAATTGGGGCTGCGGAAATTGACCCTGCCGGTGCTTTCCGTGCTGCTGATCGGCATGTGGACATCGGTGATCGTGGTGATCCTGGATTTGAGCGCGCCGCGCATCGGCAGCCTGCGGTCCAGCGCCGCCGCCTATCATTGGACGCTGGATGGCTTCAACCCAGGCAGCACGCCGGCCCGAAGATAGGCCAGCACCTCGCCGCCTCGCCCCGCGCGTGATAGGGGACGATGCCGATGTCCCGCGCCGCCACCGAAACGCCAACCCCCATGCCTGCCCGGCGCCGCAGCCCGGCCTGGGCCTGGGGGTCCATGCTGGTCGCCTGCGCCATCGCAACGCCGATCCTGGCCGTGCTGGTGACCGCCGCCGCACCGGGCGGAGAGGTCTGGCGCCACATCCTGGCCACGACCCTGCCGGGCATGCTGGCCAGTTCTGCCCTTCTGGCCCTGCTGGTCGCAGCCATGGCCGGCAGCGCGGGCGCCATCACGGCCTGGCTGGTGGTGGCTTGCGAGTTTCGTGGCCGACGCTTTCTGGAAGTGGCGCTGCTGCTGCCGATTGCCATGCCCGCTTATCTTTGCGGCTATGTCTATACATGGCTTTTGGATGTCGCGGGGCCAGTGCAGACCACGCTCCGCACCGCCACCGGGCTTTCCTACGGGCAATATTGGTTCCCGGAAATTCGGAGCCTGCCGGGCGCCGCACTCATGCTCGCCATGGTGCTGTATCCTTATGTCTACATGCTCTGCCGCGCCGCGTTTTTGCAGCAAAGCGTTTGCCTGATTGAGGCATCGCGCACCTTGGGTCACGGGCTGGCGCGGAGCTTTCTGCATGTCGCTCTGCCGCTGGCGCGGCCTGCCTTGGCCGCCGGCATTGCGCTTGCGCTGATGGAAACGCTGGCGGATTTCGGCACGGTGCAGCATTTCGCGGTACGCACCTTCACCACTGGCATTTATGAGGCTTGGTTCGGCATGGATAACCGCCCGGCGGCGGCGCAGCTTGCCGTTGCCCTGCTTGGCTGTGTCGGGCTGCTTCTGGCCTTGGAGCATATCTCGCGTGGCGGGCGGCGCTTTCACCCAACAACAACGCGCCACCCGGCCTTGCGCCCGGTACGGCTTACCGGTTGGCGGCAAGCGGCGGCGCTGCTGGCTTGCGGGCTGCCGCTGATGATCGGTTTTGTCATTCCAGCCGGCGCGCTTTTGTGGCTGCTGGTGCAGGCGGGTGATCCCTTCAGCCCGGCGCGGTATTTGCCATTCGCGCGCAATTCCCTGTTGCTGTCGGGCATTACTGCCCTGCAGGCAGTGCTGCTTGCTGCCGGCATGGCCTGGGCGGCGCGGCTTTATCCATCACCGGCGCGCAGCATTGCCAATCGGGTGGCATCGCTTGGCTATGCGCTGCCGGGTTCGGTGATTGCGGTGGGCGTGCTGGTGCCCTTCGGCTTGTTCGACAATGCGCTCGATTCCTGGCTGCGTGCGCGCTTTGGCGTTTCATCCGGGCTGTTGCTGTCAGGCACCATGGCGGCGCTGGTTTTTGCCTATCTGGTGCGGTTCTTGGCGGTGGCGCTGTCCACGGTTGAATCGGGCCTCGCGCGGTTGAAGCCATCCTATACGGATGCGGCGCGCGTCCTGGGGCGACGGCCAGGGCAGGCGGTGCGCGAAGTTGAGGTGCCGCTGGCGCGCGGCGCGCTGCTGACCGCGGGGCTTTTGGTCTTTGTGGATACCATGAAGGAATTGCCCGCAACCCTGATCGTGCGGCCCTTTGACCTCGATACGCTGGCGGTGCGTGTCTATAATCTGGCGTCGGATGAAAGATTGGCCGAGGCATCGACCGCGGCCGTTTTGATTGTGCTGGTGGGGCTGCTGCCGGTCGCGGCGCTCACACGCATGATGCGGCGGGAATAGAGCCGCCGCGCCGCTATCGCGCTTCAGGCCGCAAGGTTTTCTCAAGCGATTGGGAATACTGGCTCATGGCAAAGCACAGCACGAAATAGACAAAGGCCGCGAAAAGATAGGCCTCGGTCGGGAAGCCAAGCCAATTCGGATCACCGAGCGCGGCGCGCAGCGTCGTGAAGAAGTCAAACACGCCAATCACCACGACCAAAGTGGTATCCTTGAACAAGCCGATGAAGGTATTGACCTGAGAGGGAATGGTGATTGTCAGCGCCTGCGGCAAAATGATCAGCCGCATCTTCTGCCAGAAGCTCAGACCGATCGCATCCGCCGCTTCATATTGACCGCGCGGCATGGCTTGCAGCCCGCCGCGCACCACTTCGGCCATATAGGCGGCGGTGAATAGCGTATAGGCCACCAGCACACGCATCAGCCGATCAATCGTCACCCCTTGCGGCATGAAAAGCGGCAGCATGATCGCCGCCATGAACAGCAGCGAGATCAGCGGCACGCCGCGCACGCATTCAATGATGGCGGTGGAAAACCAGCGCACCAGCTTCAATTCGCTGCGCCGGCCAAGCGCCAGCATGATCGCGAGTGGATAACCAAGCGCCAGGCCATAAACCGCGATAATGCCGGTGATGGTGAGCCCGCCCCATTGCCGTGTCTGCACGAAAGGCAGCCCGAAAACACCGCCCTGCATCAGCAACCACATGGCAGGCGCCGCAACGGCCCAGCCGAGCAAAAGCCAGCGGCCCCAAAAGCGCCGGATGGTGGAAAGCAGCACCATGGCCACCAGGATCACAATCATGGTCGCGGGGCGCCAGCGTTCCTCATAGGGATAAAGGCCAAAAATGGAGAACCAGAATTTCTCCCGCACAAAGGCCCAGCAGGCGCCGCCCGCGGTGCGACAGGCCTGCGCATTGCCATTCCATGTCGCGTTCGTAACAGCCCAGGACCAGAAAGGCGGCACGGCGAGATAGAGCACTGCCAGGCA
>JADCFR010000431.1 GCA_020249415.1 Roseomonas sp.
CCTCCATCAGCCCAACCGCCACCAAGGAATTCGCGGCCAAAATAGCGGCCAAGGGCGGTGATTACCTTGATGCCCCGGTCTCGGGCGGGGAGGTTGGTGCCAAGCAGGCAAGCCTGACGATCATGGTGGGTGGGGCGGATGCTGCCTTTGCGCGCGCCAAGCCGCTGTTTGAAGCCATGGGCAAGAATATCACCTTGGTCGGTGGCATTGGCGCGGGGCAGACCTGCAAGGTGGCCAATCAGATCATCGTCGCACTCACTATTGAAGCGGTGGCGGAAGCGCTGACCTTTGCCTCCAAGGCCGGCGCCGATCCGGCCAAGGTGCGGCAGGCCATCACCGGCGGGCTTGCGACCTCTCGTATCCTGGAACTGCATGGGGAACGCATGATCAAGCGCACCTTCGCGCCCGGTTTCCGCATTCGCCTGCACCAGAAGGATTTGAACCTGGCGCTGCAAGCGGGCCGCGAATTGGGCGTGGCCTTGCCCAATACGGCCTCCACCCAGCAGCTTTTCGCCGCCGTTGCTGCGGCGGGTGGCGCGGATTTGGACCATTCCGGGCTGGTCAAGGCGCTGGAGACGCTCGCCGCGCACCCCGTGGCGCCGGATGCCTGAGCATTTTCACGCCAAGTGGTAACACTTGGCGCCTCGGAAAATGCTCTCAAACAAAGGTTTAAGAGAATTTTCGCGAATAAGCCGGGACGAAAACTCTGTCAGCTACAATCTTGGCTTGAAGGAGGGCTTCCCTGACCTGGGGAAGCCTTCTCATTTTTGACCGATGGCGCCGAAAAAGCGCGCGGTAGATTGATTTTTGGATTTTTCGCGCTTTACTGCGGTTTGTCTCTGGCCGCTCCCGCGTTGCTGGGGCCAGAGCAAAGGCACCTTCCCCATGCGATTTGATGAAATCGGCCAACAGCTTCGCACCTATCGCCTGGAATCCGGGCTGAAGGCGGATGAGATCGCGGCCCGGCTCGGCATCTCCCGCGCTGCGCTGTATCGCTATGAAAAGGGCGAGGTCATCAAGCTTGATACCGTGCGGCGGCTGGCAGAGATGTTGCAGGTCTCGCCCCTCGCGCTGCTGGGCATTGGGGTGGATTATTTTTCGCGCATCACCTCCTTCCTGGAACGCCTGCGCCAAATTGAGGAAGAGGCCGATAGCCAATTGCAGCTTGGCGGCGCCTTCAGTTTCGCGCTCACCAGCGAAGGTTTTCCGCAGATATTGCGCAGCCTTTGGCAGGAAGCGGCCAATATGGCGCCGGATCGGATGGCAGCGCGCAGTACCGTGGATCAATGCCTGACCATGCTCGCCCAGCGCCGCCTGGTCCTGGAACAGCGCCGGCCCAGCATCATCGCCATGCTGTCGGAAGCCGCCATTCGCCGATTTTTGACCGATGGCATTTGCGCCGGCCTGCCCTTGGCTGAGCGCAGCCGTGCCGAAGCCCGAGCAGCGGCGGTGACCGAGGCGGAAAACCTCGCCAATCAAATGGAACAGGCGCCGCTTGGCGTACAGATCGGGCTATTGCCGGAACCGGAGCCGATCAATCAGGCGCTTGTTTTTCGCAACCGTGAACGCGGTTTTGTCGTGGGCAATCCCTTCCCGGCGGATGCGCATCCTGCCTGGGCGCAGGGGATTGTCAGCGTGACCTCAGCCGATGATGCTTTGGCTGTGCATCAACGTGTCGCGGAAGCCTGCTGGCGCCAGGCGCGCAAGGGCATGGCGGCGGCGCAGAGGCTCAGGATTTTGATCGCCGAGGCCAATCCGGCCTAAGCGGGCTTGCCCTATCGCGCGCCAGGGTCTCCAGTATGCGCCTGCCGAAACCCTTTCCGGCAGAAGATGAGGAATCACCATGGCCCGCGAGAATTGGGACCCCGAAATGCTGCGCTTCACCGAAATGATGGAGGCGCGCGCCGCAGCGCAGCCCCCGGTGAAGCTGGAATTGCCGCTGGATCATTCGCGGGAATTGAATGACGGCCTCAGCCTGCCACTCGCCAAGGGCGGCGCGGTGATGGCGGAAAGTGAGGATCGCTGGTTGGCGCTCCGCGGGCGGCGGATTCTCTGCCGCTTCCATCGCCCAACGGCGGGCACGGGGCATCCCGTTTTGGTCTATCTGCATGGTGGCGGCTGGGTTTGGGGCAGTGTGGACACGCATGACCGGCTGATGCGCGAATATGCGGCTGTGTCCGGTTGCGCCGTGATTGGCGTGGATTATGCGCTGAGCCCAGAGGCGATTTTCCCGCAAGCCTTGGAAGAATGCGCCGCCGTCACGCGCTGGGTTGCCAAGCGCGGCGCGGCATGGGGTTTGGATACCAGCCGGATTGTGCTGGGGGGTGATTCCGCCGGTGGCAATCTTGCCGCCGGCACGGCGCTTTTGCTGCGGGAGACCGATCCCGCGCTGAAGCTCCGTGGCTTGCTCATCAATTACGGTGTCATGGATAGCGCCATGGCGACGCCAAGCTATGATGCTTTCGCGACCGGGCATTTCCTGACGCGGGAGAAGATGGATTTCTATTGGCGCTGCTATGCGCCGAAGGAAGCGGATCGCGTGAGCCCCTTCGCTTCGCCAATGCGCGCCGATCTCAGGGGTCTGCCGCCTGTGCTGGTGCATATCGCGGAGCTTGACGTGCTTGCAGATGAAAATAAGGTTTTCGCCGAAAAGCTTCGCGCGGCGGGCATTGCGGTCACCGAGGAGGTTTTCCCCGGCACCATCCATGGCTTCCTCCGCGCCCTCGGCCATGTCGCAGCAGCGGATCGCGCGGCGCGGCAGGGCGGCGCATGGCTCAAGGCGCGTTTTGCCTGATACGAACAGAAAAGGGAGACCGACCATGATTGATGAAGCCACCAAACAGCGGATCCAGAACCAATTGGGCGATCCGAAACTCGCTTCCCACTACCTGAAGCCGGACCAGATGCCCTGGCAGCCAACGGAGTTTCCGGGGATTGAAATGAAGCTGCTTTGCCGGGATGAGGCGCGCGGCATGTCCACCATCCTGTTCCGTATGGCGCCCGGCGCGGAAGTGCCGTTGCATGAGCATACGGATCTTGAACAGACCTATGTGCTGGAAGGTTATCTGGAAGATGATGAGGGGCGCTGCGGGCCGGGTGAATTTGTCTGGCGTCCGGCGGGTAATACGCATATGGCGCGCGCCCCGGAAGGCGCGTTTTTCCTTGCCATGTTCCTGAAGCCCAACCGCTTCGTTGACAAGCAGCCGGGATTTGCGCGGTGAATCAGCCGCTCAGATAAGGTTTGGTCAGTGATCCATTATGCCGGATCGCTGGCCAGCGCCCGTTTGGCAACTTCCGTCAAATAGCGCGACGCGACCGGCAAGATCGCGTCATTGAAATCATAGCGGGCATTGTGCAAATCGCGCCCTTCTTCCGCCGGGCCATTGCCGATCCAAACGAAAGCGCCGGGCACTTCCTTGAGGAACCAGGCGAAATCCTCGCCGGTCATGGCTGGGCGCATATCGCGCCGGGTTGCGGTGACGCTTGCTGCCGCTGCCGCCGCCAAATCGCGTTCCGCCGGGGAATTGGCCGTCACACCCAGGCCAGGGCTGATGATCAATTGGCCATGCACGCCGCAAGTGGCGGCCACGCCATCGGTGACGCGCTGCAAGCCTTCCTTGATGGCATCGCCGGCTTCGTCATGCAGCCAGCGAATCGTGCCCCGGATCGCAACGCGGCGCGGCACCTGGTTTTGTGCCTCTCCGCCTTCAATCACCGTCAGGCTGACCACGCCGCCCATCAGCGGGTCCACATTGCGCGCCACGATGGATTGCGCCGCCACAATGGCATGGCCTGCGGCGAGCAAGGGGTCACGCGTCAGATGCGGCAACGCCGCATGGCCGGCATGGCCATCAAAAATCAATTCAATCCGCGCGCCGGCGGCCATCACGGCGCGGTCATGAATGGCAATGGTGCCGGCAGCGAGCCCCGGCCAATTATGCCAGCCAAAAATCCGGTCCATCGGAAAGCGCCGGAATAGCCCATCGGCAATCATCGCCAGCGCGCCGCCACCGCCTTCCTCTGCGGGCTGGAACACCAGATGCACCGCGCCGGTCCAGCTTTTGTCTTCCAGCAGCAACCGTGCGGCACCCAAAAGCGCCGTGGTATGACCATCATGCCCGCAGGCATGCATCACGCCCGGCATGGTGGATTTCCAGGGCAGGTCCTCCGCTTGTTCCTGAATAGGCAGCGCATCCATATCGCCGCGCAACCCGACAGAGCGATTGCCCCCGCCACGGCGAATAGTGGCCACCACACCATGGCCACCGATATTTTGCGCGATTTCGGTAACCCCCATCTCGCGCAGCTTTTCGACGACAAAGGCCGCGGTCGGGCCTTCATGCAGGGTCAGGCCAGGATGGGCGTGCAGGTGCCGCCGCCAGGAAGTTAGGGTAGCGTGAAATTCATCGGTCATGATTCTTCTTTCCTACCCTTCCACAGCTAAGGCTGCCACCAACCGGGGGTGGTGGCCTTGGCTGTTTTTTTGGACGTGTCTTATTTTGTCCCATCCGCTGCCGGCGCAAGAACCGCCGGCCATCCCCTATCGTGTTGCCATCACCCCGGATGATGACCGGGCGCTGGTTGCTGCCATTGAAGCGGTTTCGCAATTGATAAGGCTGGCCGAAACCGCGCCCACCGATGGCTATGGGCTGCTCGCGCGTGCGCGGGCCGATCTGCCGCGCCTCACTGAAGCGCTCCGCGCCGAGGGTTTTTGGGGCGGCGCGGCACGGATTGAGATCGCCGGGGAGGATGTGAACCAGCGCGGCGCTGCCCCGCCTGAGGCCGATCCCGCCAAGCCCCTGCCAGTCGCGCTGATCCTGACCCCCGGCCCGCGTTACCGCATCGGCCAAATCCTGCTGCGCGCCGAACCGGCTGAGCAGGATAGGCTGCTGGAACAGGCCGCCGCCGAGCTTCGCATCGCGGAAGGCGACCCGGCCCGACCGGCCGATATCCTCGCCGCCGAGGAAGCGCTGCTGCGCGAACTCCGCCGCGCCGGCCATCCCTTGGCGAGTGTTGTCGCCCGGGAAGCAATGGTGGATCACGACACCAAGACCATGGATATCACCTGGCGCATCGCGCCGGGGCCGCTCGCGGATTTTGCGCGACCCAGCGTGGCCGGCACAACGCGCACCAACCCCGCACTGTTGGAACGGCTGGCGGCGCGGCGGCTGGAGGGCCAGCCCTATTCGCCCGAAAGGCTGGAACGCGCCCGCCGTGCGCTGATGGGGCTTGGCGTTTTCGGCTTTGTGCGGGCTGAGGAAGGCCAGGCTTTGGACCCATCCGGGCGGTTGCCGGTGCATTTCCAGGTGCAGGAACGCCCGCGCCATGCGGTGGGCGGGCGTATTGGCTTTGAGACGAATTACGGCCTGACCGCCAGCGCCTTTTGGGAAGATCGCAATATCTTTGGCGGTGCTGAGCGGCTTCGCCTGGAAGGTGAGATTGCGCGCATCGGCCAAACCGGGATTGAGGACGCCACCTATCGCGCCTTTGCCACGCTGCGCACGCCTGAATTTCTGGGGCGCGATCTGCAAAGCACCTCACAAATCGGCGCGGTGCGCGAAAGGCTGCGCGCTTATGATCGTGACGCTGCGCTGGCATCCTTCACCTTGGAACACCGGCTTTCGGATACCATGGCCATCGCGGCAGGGCCGAATTATGAGGAAGGCCGCATTGGCCGTGATGGGGATATGGAAGCCTTTCGGCTATTCGGGCTGACGGGCATTTTTCGCTACGACAATACAACGAACCCGCTTGATCCGCGCCAGGGCCAACGCTTCACCTTCAGCGCGACGCCCTATTATTCCGCGATGGATGCCAATAGCTTCACACGCACCCTCGCGATTGGCACCAGCTATTTCGATATTCTGGGCAATGGCGACAGTGTCTTGGCGCTGCGTGCCGCGATTGGCAGTGCGCCCGGGGCGGATCGGGATGAGATCACGCTGGATAAGCGCTTCTATGCCGGCGGTGGTGGTTCGGTGCGCGGCTATACCTATCAATCCATCGGGCCGCGCGATGCCGCCAATCGGCCACTCGGCGGTGCAAGTTTGGTGGAAGCCAGCGTCGAATGGCGCCAAAGGCTTTCGCAAAACTGGGGCATGGCCGCGTTTCTGGATGCGGGCAGTGTCGGGGAAGAAGCCAAGCCGGATTTCGGCCGGCTGCGTGCCGGCACTGGGCTCGGGATCAGGTATCTGACCGCAATTGGCCCGCTGCGCTTTGATGTTGGCGTGCCTTTGGATCGGCAAAAGGATGATCCATCCTTCGCGATCTATATCGGCTTTGGACAGGCTTTTTGACATGCGCCATCTGCGCCGCCTGCTGATCCTGGTTTTGGCGATACCGCTTGTCGTTGCGGCGATTTTGGGCGGCGTGCTCGCCTGGGTGCAATGGGGGAATGGTGCCGCGACTATGGCGCGGCTTGCGCAGCGTTTTGTGCCGGGGCTGGTGATTGAAGGGCTTGCGGTGACGCTACCGCGCGAGGTGCGTGCCACGCGCATCACCCTCGCGGATGAGGGCAGAATTTGGCTTGAGGTCACGGCGCCGCGCATCGCCTTTGATCTGCAAGCGCTATGGCAGCGCGAAGCGCATCTGCAGGAAGTGACCGCCGAGCGCTTCACGCTGCACCGCCTGCCCGCTTCCGAGGAGAATGAGCCGCGCGATGGCCCGCTGCTGCCATCCCTGCCGCATTTGCCCATCGCTGTGCGCATTGACCGCCTCGCGATTGCCGATATCACCGTGGCTGACGCTGTTTTCGGCCAAGGCTTTCGCGCCGCCGTTGCTGGCAAGGCAGCGCTGAAGGCCGCGCGGCTTTCGGGCGATGTCGCGCTTACGCGGCTGGATGCGCCGGGTGAGGCGCGGCTTGAATTGGACCTCGACCCCGGTGCGGATCGGCTTTTCGCCAAGCTTGATCTGGTGGAACCGCCGGGCGGTGTACTGGCAAGCGCGCTTGGCATGGCTGCCGAACCTGCAAAGCTGACGTTGCATCTGGAAGGGCCGGCCAGCGGCGCGGCGTTGAGCGTGCTGGCACAGCTCGGCAGCGCGACAGAAGCAGCGCTTTCCGGTACCATCAGCGCCGATGCGCGCGGCGCGGGTTTCGCGCGGCTTTCGGGCCATGTCTCGGCGGCAACCTTGCTGCCCGTGCCATTGGCCGAGGCGCTGGCCCGGTTGGATTTCACGCTGGATGCGGCGCGCGATGGCGCTGGCGTTATCATGCTCCGCGATGTGGCAGCGAAGGCACCGCTTGGCGAAGTGACCCTTGCCGGCAGGCTAGATCCGAAGCGCGAGGAAGCAGCGCTGCACGGCACTATCTCCCTTGGTGCCAGCGGGCTTCTTGCCGCCTATGTGCCCGCGGAAATCGCCTGGGAAGCGGCCCGCGCGCGGTTTCGGCTGGAGGGCAGGCTGACCGCGCCGCATGTGGCGCTGGATGCCGATCTGCAAG
>JADCFR010000432.1 GCA_020249415.1 Roseomonas sp.
AAGGCCAACACAAATATTGCTATTGACAAGCGACGTCGACTGCAACAGCGTTACTTCCGGGCGGTTAGATTAAGAAGAAGCAACCGTGAGGAGGGAACGCATGTCAAAACAGAAAAATGGTGACGCTGGCACCGAAATCACCAGCATCAATAAGGCGGTTGACCGCCGGAGCTACCTGAAATCTGCCGCCGTGGGTGCGGCGGGCGTCGGGTCTGCCGCGCTGGCGGCGCCAAGCATCGCCCATGCTCAGAACCGGACCTTCCGGCTGAAGCTGCAGAGCAACTGGACCGGAATTGGTATCGAATCGCAGGATCGCGCCACGCGGCTATTCGTTGAGCGCGTCAATCGGATGTCGGGGGGACGGATTGAAATCACGAATTTCAACGCGGAAGTTCTGCTCGGCATTGGTGAGACCTTTCGTGGTGTAGGCTCTGGTGTTGCGGATCTCGCGGTTACCGCGCCGATCTATCATCGCGGCATCGTGCCGGTCGCTGAATATCTGTGGGCGGTGCCTTTCTTTCCCTTCACAAACCTTGAGTTCTACGAATTGATCTACCAATACATGGGAATCAAGGAGATTTTCCAGGAAGCCTATCGGCCCCATAATGTGGCGCATCTTTCCTATCAGTGCTCCGATGAATGGGGCGCCATGGTATCTACCCGGCCCGTGGCGAAATATGCCGATTTCCGCGGCATGAAGGTGCGCGCCTTCGGGATTTGGGCGGATTGGCTGGTGCATAATGGCGCTTCAATCGTCACGGTGCCTGGCGGTGAAGTCTACACAGCCATTCAAACGCGAATCCTGGACGCGGCGGCTTTCGGTTCGCCTGATGCCTGGGCGGGCATGAAAATGCACGAGGTCTGCAAGTATTACATCAATCCTTCAGTCGTGCCTTATGACGTGACTGAGGTCATTATGAACCAACGCACTTTTAATTCCATGCCGGCGGACCTGCAGGAAGTCATGATTTCTGCGTCACGGGTGATGAATTGCGACATCTCCGCGCTCACGATTCCGACCGATGTGCGCGGCCGCAAGAGACTTTCTGACGGCGGCATGCAAACCATCATGATGCCAGATGATGAGTTGGTGAGAGCTGCCGATTGGTGCTGGAATCGTTTCATCGGCATGAAGGGCAGAATGCCGCATATTGACAAGGTGATCGAGATCTACACCAACGCGCGCCAGGTCTATAAGGATTACTACGGTCCGAAGCGCCTGCCCGTTTGACGTCTTTCGCCAGGTGAAGCCGTTCCACCAATTCGGTTCGGCTTCATCAGGTCGAAGTGATGGCTAGCAGCTCGATCCGCCTCGGCGTTTACCGACCAAAACCGTTGGCCTGCGCGCGCCATGCGCATATGTAAACACCCTTATGCGACCACCGTATGAAATGAGGACTTAAAGATGGCATTGATCGAAGCTTATCTTCGCTTCACGGATTGGCTGAATGCCAAATTCGCCTGGATTGTCGCCTTCATGATCTGCCCCATGCTTTTCATCATGGTTTGGGAAATTGTGATGCGCTATTTCCTGAATTCGCCAAGTCATTGGGCGTATGAAATTTCTCTTTTCATTTTTGGTGCCTACATCGTTCTGGGCGGTGCCTATACTTACCTCACAGGCGGCCACATTAATGTGGACATCTTTTGGGGTAAGTTATCACCTCGCGGTCGCGCCATCACCGATGTCTTCACCAGTGTTTTTGCATTTCTCTACCTTGGCGTGTTGTTCTGGGTGTCGCTGGAGATCACCATCAACTCCTGGCAGATCGGCGAAACCACCATGTCGCACTGGAAGCCAATCTATTATCCGCTGCGGACCACTCTCCCGGTTGGCTGCTTCCTCTTCCTGATGCAGGTGGTGGCACAGCTTATTCGAAACATCGGCATGGCTGTCACTGGCCGGGAAGTTTTTCCGGTCCGAACCCACATCCCTGGCTTTTCCTCAGGCTCCACGCCAGTCGGTTAACTGCCAAATGACAATCGCCGCACAAAACAAAAAAGTCGCTGCTGGAGGTTAAACATGCTCTCTCTTGGTCCTGAATGGCTCACGATTATCCTGTTCGGCAGCCTGGTCCTGCTTCTGATGGCAGGGGTCCCGCTTGTCTTTGCGATCGGTGGTGTGGCGACCTTTTTCATTATTCTGCTCTGGGGGCCCCACGCGCTGCCTATCCTGGCCAATCGAACTTATATGGCCATGGATATGTTCCTACTTGTCGCGGTGCCCATGTTCATATTCATGGGTGCAATGCTGCAGCGATGTGGCATTGCCGAGGATATGTATGAATTAATGTATCATTGGTTGGGCGGGCTGCGTGGGGGGCTTGCCGCTGGCACTGTGCTGATCTGCACCATGTTTGCAGCCATGGTCGGCATCAGTGGCGCCGCCACGACATCCATGGGACTTATCGCGCTGCCTTCCATGTTGAAGCGTGGCTACAGCAAACGGATCGCGATTGGGTGTATTTCGGCTGGCGGGTCGCTTGGCATCCTTATTCCACCAAGTGTCTTGATGATCGTTCTTGCTCTTACCTCACGCGTGTCGGTAGGGCAGATGTTCATAGCGGGCATCCTGCCAGGTCTGCTCCTCAGCGGTCTTTTCATAGCTTACATTCTGATACGTTCCCATCTTCAGAAGGACATAGGGCCGTCTGTGCCTGTAGAGGCACGGCTACCACTGCGCGAAAGATCGCGCCTGCTGGTAGCGCTGCTACTGCCGATCGGGCTTATCTTTGCCGTCATGGGCTCTATGTTTTTCGGAATCGCGACACCGAGTGAAGCGTCCGCCATTGGTGCACTTGGCGCTATTCTTAGCGCGGCGCTGAAACGCACCTTGACCCGCGAAAGTTTTACCTCCGCCTTGTTCATCACGCTCCGCCTGAGCGCCATGGTTATTTGGATTGTTTTTGCAGCCTCTGCCTTCACCTCGCTTTATGCCGTGACGGGTGCGGCCTCTCTGGTCAGTACACTCATCAAGGGGGTTGGTGATCCCTGGACGGTGATCATTGTCATGAACATCATCCTGTTTGTGATGGGGATGTTTTTCGATCCTACGGGGATTGTACTTCTGACTGCGCCAATCTTCTTTCCGATCGTTGTATCCCTGGGCTTTGATCCGCTTTGGTTCGCCATCATCTTCGTGATCAATATGGAACTAGCCTATCTGACGCCGCCTTTTGGCTTCAATCTTTTTTACATGAAGGCAGTGGCGCCACCCGGCATCACGATGATGGATATCTACAAATCACAAACTCCCTTCGTGCTACTCATGCTCTTTGGGATGGCTTTGTGCATGATATTCCCAGGCATCATCACTTGGCTGCCCAGCCTGATGACGACATGATCCGTCAGCCGGAAAATACTGATGGTGCCGAGGTGCGCTTACTGGGGGAAGAATTAGACTTCCCCCATATCTGCTCAGGGTCAAGCATTTGAGGAAGACAACACGTGCAAATGCGCTTCAAGGGTAAGACTGCTGTCATTACTGGTGGCGCGTCTGGCATCGGCCTCGCGATCGCGCGGCGTTTCATCCAAGAAGGCGGCAAGGTTATTGCGAATGATATCAACCCAGAGCGCATCGCTGCGCTGGCCGCGGAATTGGGTGAAGCCGGGCTGGCTATTGTCGGCGACGTCACGAGAGAGGAAGACGTGGCCGCCTTATTCGCCACCGCGCTGGATCGGTTTGGCGCGGTGGATGCAAGCTTTCATGTGGCTGGTGCGAATAGGCACGCCTATATCTCGCGCATGGCAGAGGCTGACTGGGACTTCACGATAAATCTTTGCCTCAAGGGCGTGATGTTTGCCATGAAGCACGCAGCGCAAGCGATGCTGAAGCAGGGGCACGGCGCGATGGTGAATATCGCTTCCCTCAATGCGCATGTACCGATGCATGCAGGGGCCGCCTATTCAACCGCCAAGGCCGGAGTTGAGATGCTGACCAAGAATGGCGCGCTGGAACTCACGCCCAGCGGCATTCGGGTCAATGCCATTCTCCCTGGGCTTGTTCAGACGCCACTCACAAAGCGTCTATTTGAAAATGCGGAGATCCATGCCGCCTTTATTGAGCGCATTCCGCAGGGGCGCGCCGCACAGCCAGAGGAAATTGCCGCGCCGGCGCTGTTCCTTGCGAGTGCGGATGCCAGCTACATCTCCGGCGCATCGCTGCTGGTTGATGGGGCCTGGGCGGTGAGTGGTTATCCGGACATGCGACCTTGGCGGAATTGATACACGCTAATTGGCCATCTTAACCGGCAGTAGCCCGTAGTGCCGTCAGGGTTGTTCCCTAGGCCCTCCGCGTCCCCCACCGCGCGCCCCTACGCCTACTTCGGGTTGAGGCCCATTTCGTCTCGACAGGCGAGAGAACCGTCACGAACTCAGCAAGGCCGCCAAAATCATAACCTATTGAAAAATAATCATTCTCTTTAACCGAACCAATTTTGGCGAGGTTCGGTCGAAAACAGACAAAAGGGCTTCAGAGACCGATTTTGAGCCTTTCCCCGGTCTCCGAGGTTCGGTCGCCTTCGCAAATTCCTTTGAAATCCTCAAAGAAACGCGGGCCGTTTTCAGGCATGGGACCAGTTCGCGACGAAAAGCTGGCGGAGGGGATGGGATTCGAACCCACGATAGGACTATTAATCCTATAACGGTTTAGCAAACCGCCGCCTTCGGCCACTCGGCCACCCCTCCGCAGGAGTGGAAAGTCACACGGCGTTGCAACACGCTGCTTCTAGTGCCACGGCGGGGCAGCGTCAAACCCGAAACGCTCCCTCAGCCCAGTGAAACCTCAAACCCGCGCTTTGTTGCGGGCCGTGCCATCATCGCCTCATACCAGCGCCTCACGTTCGGCAGCCCAGCCAAATCCACCTGATGGCGTTCATGCCGCCAGGCCCAGCCCAGAATCGCGAAATCGGCGATTGAAGGTTCGCCGTTGGTGGCCACAAAATCCCGCCCCTCCAGCCGCCGATCCAGAACGCCATACAAGCGCTTGGTCTCATCATGATAGCGCTTGAAGCCATAGTCACGTGCCGGCCCTTCGGGCTGCATCAGGAAGTGATGCACCTGCCCCGGCATGGGGCCAAAGCCGCCCATCTGCCACATCAGCCATTCATACACCGGCACGCGCGCCCGCAAATCGCGCGGCATGAAGCGCCCGGTTTTCTCAGCCAAATAGAGCAAAATCGCGCCGCTTTCGAACACCGTAATCGGCTTACCCTCCGGCCCCTCAGGGTCCTCAATGGCGGGGATGCGCTTATTCGGGCTTAAGGCCAGGAATTCCGGGTTGAATTGCTCGCCCTTGCTGATGTTCACCGGGCGCACCGCATAGGCCAAGCCCATTTCTTCAAGCGCGACACTGATCTTGCGCCCATTCGGCGTATTCCAGGTCCAGAAGGTAATGCTCATGGGCGGCAATCCTTAAGGGTCAGCCGACGCGCCCGGAAGGGCGCGCCAGGCAATCACATCAAAGCGCGGCCAGAACCGCTTCGGCCTTGCTCACGTCAAACGCACCCGGGGCTTCCACGGCCACATGCGTCACCTTGCCGTCCTTCGCCACCAGGGCAAAGCGCTGGCAGCGCACGCCAAGGCCACGGGCCGTCAGGTCGAATTCCAGGCCCATCGCCTTGGTGAAGGCGGCCGAGCCATCGGCAATCATCGTCACCTGATCCGTGATGCCCTGATCCTTGGCCCAGGCGCCCATCACAAAAGCGTCATTCACCGCCATGCAGGCAATGGCATGCACGCCCTTGGCCTTCAGCGCCGCGGCGTGTTCCACAAACCCCGGCAAATGCTTGGCCGAGCAGGTGGGGGTGAAGGCGCCCGGCACGCCGAACAGCACAACCGTGCGGCCTTTGAAGAATTCCGCCGTATCAAGCTCCTTGGGGCCATCTGGGGTGCCCTGCATGACCTTCATTGCGGGGATGCTGTCGCCAATCTTGATCGTCATGGATGTCTCCTTGCTGGTGGGGATGATTTACCCCCCCATCCGGCACCTGTCACCTGGGGAGAAACGCCCGGATTGCGCCCGCAACTCGCCCCATGGTTGAATTTTTAACCATTTCGCGTCTACAAGCTCTCAGCCATGTGCGCGATCCCCCCCATGGCCCGAAGCGGCACCCTGCCTTTAATGGCGTTGGTGCTGGCGCCATTGTGGTTCGGAACCCCTGTTCAGGCCATGGCGCAAAGGGCCACTCAGACCGCTGCCTTGCCCACGCCCGCATCGCGTGCTTCGGCCAGCGCTATCCTGCCTTTGTCAGCTACCGATGCAGCCGCGCTGCAAGGCGTTTTTGCTTTGCATGCCTCTAAGGATTGGGATGCTGCGGAAGGCGCGATAGCGCAGCTTTCGGACCGTCGGCTTGAAGGGCATATCCTTGCCGATCGCTGGTTGAACCCAGCCGCGCCAAAGCCGGATCAGGACGTCCTGCGCGATTGGCTGGCGCGCTTTGCCGATCATCCCGATGCGCCGGCGATCCACGCCCTACTGCGCCGCACCGCGCCGCGCGGCGCTGCCCTGCCCGCCGCCCCTGCCCTGGACCGCCTTTCCGAAGATGCCGGCATGGCTCCGGAAGAACGCGAAGCGCCGGAACAGGGTTTTGTGCGCAACCCCGCGCTCGACCGCGCGCTGCGCGATCTGGTGCGCGATGGCAATCTGGATACCGCACTTCGGCAAATGGAAGCGACGCGCGGCATGACCCCGCCTTACGCCGCCGCACTCCGGGCTGATTTCGCCCTGATCCTGTTCCGGCGTGGGGAGGATGAACGCGCCTTCGAACTTGCCTCGGAAGCAACGCGCAGCCGCGTCGAACCAACCGGACGAGCGGCCTTTACTGCCGGGCTCGCCGCCTGGGGGCTTGGGCATTTCGATGTGGCGCTGCCGTATTTTGAGGTTGCGGCGCGTGCCCCCAGCGCATCGCCCGCCAATCGCGCCGCCGCTGCCTATTGGGCGAGCCGTGCCGCCATTCGCGCCCGGCATCCGGGGATGCATGTGCCCTGGCTTTTGCAGGCGGCGCAGGAACCGCGCACCTTCTACGGGCTGATGGCCCGCCGCGCCCTTGGCCTGACCCCCGGCTTCGCTTGGCATGCCGAAGCCGGCGGCGGCGAAGGCATGGCGGCGCTGATGGAAACCGCCGGCGGCTGGCGGGCACTCGCTTTGCTGCAAATCGGCCAGACCGCGCGGGCAGAGGCGGAATTGCGCGCCTTATGGCCCTTGGCGCGCGGCAATCTGCCGCTGCTGCGGTCCATGCTGGCGGTCGCTTCCCAGGCGGGTCTGACGCATCTTTCGGCGCAGCTTGCTGAATTGGCGCAAGCCGCCGATGGCCGCCCACGCGACTTGGCGCGCTTTCCCTTGCCGCGCCTGACGCCCGCCCAGGGTTTCCGTGTGGAACCCGCCTTGCTCTATGCCCTGGCGCGTCAGGAATCGAATTTTGACTCGGCGGCGGTATCGCCTGCCGGGGCACGCGGGATCCTACAGGTGATGCCAACCACCGCCGCCTATCTTGCCAATGACCCTTCCTTTGCCGGGGATGGCGCGCAGCGCTTGCATAATCCTGGCCTGTCCCTGGAATTGGGCCAGCGCTATCTGCATTACCTGGCGCGGAGTGAGTCGGTGGGCGGTGATCTGATCCGCCTGCTGGCAGCCTATAATGCCGGGCCGGGCAATCTGGCGAAATGGCTCCCCGCTGTGCGGCATCGCGGCGATGCGCTGCTGTTTATCGAGGCGATCCCCTTCGATGAAACCCGCAGCCATGTGCAGCGCGTGCTCGCCTATTCCTGGATCTACGCCTCAAGGCTCGGCCTGCCGGCGCCAAGCCTTGATCAATTGGTGCAGGGCGAATTCCCGCGCTTCCTGTCAACGCAGGAGGTAGTGGCCATGCTGGGCGAGGCGCCGCCCCTGCCGGGCCGGCCACGTTAGGGC
>JADCFR010000433.1 GCA_020249415.1 Roseomonas sp.
CACGCAATTCCAAGCGCGGCCTTGGTTGCGGCATTCGCCACACGGCGATTTTCCGACCAAAAGGACAGCGCCATGGGCGACATGCTCAAGCGCGCTTCTGCAAAAGGAACCATCGGCGGTGGCGCCATACCCAAAAGCCGTGCCGCTTCTGCCATGACCGCCGCGCTGTCGGCCGGTTCATCATCCACAAAATTCAACACACGGCAGCCGGGCGGCGCTGCATGACTGATGGCGGCCATCACCGCATGGGCAATATCATCACGATGAATGCGGCTGAAACTATGGCCGGGCTTCACCACGCGCCGCGCCACACCCGCGCGCAATTCAGCGAAAGGGGCGCGGCCTGGCCCGTAAATCCCACCAACGCGGCAAATATCCAAAGCGGCACCCGCGGGCCGCGCCGCACGCCAGGCTTCTTCTGCCGCTAATCGCCTTTGGCTGCGCGGTTGGCCGGGGGCGGGCAGCGTTGCCTCATCCACCGTGCCGCCACCGTGATCGCCATAAACCCCAGTGGTGGAAAGATAACCGATCCAGCGCTGATTGCCGGAAGCCAAGGCGGCGGCGTGGCGGCGCAGCACCGGGTCTCCGGCCTCATCCGGTGGTGTCGTGATCAGCCAATGCGTCGCGGCGGCGAAAGCCGGGCCGGCGTCATCGAAGTTGATCACCTCAACCCCCGGCGGTGCCTTCAGGCTTGCTGGCTGGCGCGAGGTCGCCACCACCTGCCAGCCGGCGGCGGCAGCGGCCCTGGCCACGGCCTGCCCTGCATAGCCAAGCCCGGCAATGATCAGCAGCTTCTTCTGTTCCATGGTTTTTCCGCCACGCGCGATCCTAAAAAATCGATCCAACAAACGTCATGCTACCATAGCGTGCAGACTGCGCTAAATAGAGCGCGATGGTTCAAAAGCCCATGAAGCTGGTCGGGGTTGCCACTGCGCTATTGGTTGTGGGCGCGGCGGGGGGCTTGTGGCTTTCGGGCGTGCTTTCCTCTGCGCAGCAGGATGCGGCCTTGCCTGTGCCGCCGGAGCCACCCCGGCTGTCCCAAGCGCCGGAATATGCGCGCTGCCTTGATCTGTTGCTCGCCGACCCCGCCGGGGCGCGCGGCTTTGCGCGGGATTGGCATATGCAGGGCGGCGGCGAAGGGGCCGCGCAATGCGAAGCACTCGCACAACTCAGCCTGGGTGAGGCCGATGCGGCGGCCGAGGCCTTGGAACGCATCGCGGCGCGGAGTGAAGCTGGGCTTGCCGCGCGGGCGGCGGTATTTGGCCAGGCGGCGGAAGCCTGGCGCGCGGCGGGCAAACCGCAGCGCGCTGCTGCCGCAGCCAGCCTTGCCCTGGCATTGACCCCGCAAGACCCGGATTTGCTGCTGGAACGCGCCATGGCGCGAATGACGCTGGGTCAGGTGGCCGGTGCCTTGGCTGATCTTGACATTGCTGTGGTCCTGGATGCGGATCGCCCCGAAGCCTGGATCTGGCGCGCCGCCGCGCAGCGCCGAATGGAAAACTTGCGTCCGGCAGAAGACAGCATCACCACCGCGCTGCGGCTCGCGCCGCGCAATGTGGAGGCGCTGCTGGAACGCGGCATTTTGCGGCAGTTGCGCGGAGAGGCTGAAGCCGCGCGGCGTGATTGGGAAAGGGTGCTGGAATTGGCCCCGGATAGCCCCACCGCTGATCTGGCAGCGCAGAACCTCGCGCTGATCGAAGCCGGGCCAAGCCAAAGGTAATCTTGCAGCCCTGGCGGCGTCACGCCATTGTGAGACGATATTTCGCCGGACCTTGCCCCATGAACAACTTCCATCGCCGCTCCCTTCTGGCGCTGAGCACCGCACTTGCTGCCAGCCCCAATGCGCTCCGCGCGCAAGCCGCCTGGCCGGATCGGCCGGTGCGGATCATTTGCGCCTTTCCGGGGGGCTCAACGCCGGACCTCGCAGCACGGGCGATTGCGCCGCATTTGCAGCAGGTGCTGGGCCAGCCGGTGATTGTGGAAAACCGCGCCGGCGGCGGCGGGCATATCGGCACGGAAGCCGTGGCGCGCGCCACCGATGGTCATACGCTCGGTGTCACGATTGGCGGGCCGGGCAGCACGGCGAAAATCCTGAACCCGGCGCTGGGCTATGACCCGGCGACCGACCTTGCGCCGATCAGCCTTCTGGCGCGGCTGCCCTTTGTGCTGGTGGTGCATCCTTCCGTGCCGGCACGCAACGCTGCCGAGTTCGTTGCCTTTGCCAAGGCCAATCCGGGCAAGATCAGCTATGCCTCCACCGGGCCTGGCACGCTTTCCCATCTGGTGATGGAAGATTTGGCGGCATCGCAGGGTTTTGAGGCGGTGCACGTGCCCTATCGCGCGGTGGGTCAGGCGGTGCTGGATTTGGTGGCGGGGCGCATCCACGCGTTTTTCGCCGCAACCGGCGGTGTGCTCGGCCAGGTGCGGGATGGTTCGGTGCGCGCTTTGGCGGTGACGAGTGCTGAGCGTTTCCCAGCCTTGCCTGAGGTGCCGACCATGGCGGAAGCGGGCGTGCCGTCCGATCCGGCTGTTGCCTGGATTGGGCTTTTCGCGCCGGCGGGTTTTCCTGCGGATCGCATTGCACGGCTGGCGGAAGAAACCGGCAAGGCGCTTGCCGTGCCCGATCAGCGTCGTGCTTTGGAAACCGCAGGCTTTACCGTGGTGGGGAGTGATACGGAGAGTTTCCGCGCGCTACTCGTTTCCGATATTGCGCGCTGGGGTGGGTTGATTCGTCGCTTGGGGCTGAAGCCGGAAAGCTGACGTCAGAATATGCCGGCTGCCAGGCCGGCAGCGAAAGCGGCGCCGAGTTCTTCGCACCGCGCGAGGTCTTCTGCGCTGATAGTTTTCGGTGCCGCGATGGCTTCCGGCGTTTGCGCGCCGGTGATCACAATCAGTGGCTCGGCAATGGGTTTAAGCCGCCAGCCTGTGGCGATGCGCGCAATCTGCCGCGCGGCACCTGTGCCATCAGACCCCGCGCAGATCATGCTCGCGTAAGGCCGTCCCTGGATGTGATCCAGCAGCGGGTAATAGCAGCGATCAAAAAAATCCTTCATCACGCCGGCCATGCTGGCCAGGTTTTCCGGCGTGGCGAAGATATAGCCATCGGCAGCCAGCAAATCCTCTGGCGCCGCTTCGGTGGCATGCAGACCACCAACGGCGGTATCGCCTTCCGCCATGGCGCCTTCGAGTGCGGCCTGTGCCATTTGCCGCGCGCCATCCGTCATGGAATGGTGAATAACCAGCAGCGTCTTCATGCGGGTTCAGCGACGGATCAGGCCTTGTGGCAGGAAGGCGCCATTGTAATAGGGTACGGCTGAACCCGGCTTCCGCGCCGCATAGACATAGGCCGGGTAGTAGATCATCAGCATGATCGCCTCCTCACCAATCGCAATATCGGTTGCTTGCGCGAAAAGCTCATTGCGCTTCGCTTCATCCATGGTCTTCAGCGCCTCTGCCACCAGCGCATCGGCGCGCGGGCTGGAATGGCGTGTGCGATTGGCGGTGCCAAGCCCGGCATCGCGGTTGAAGGTATGGAGCAGCGCGCGATAGGCATAGCTGATGTTATCCGCGCCATATTGCGCCGCCATGACCGTGAAGCTTTGTCGCGCGGCGGCTGGGAAATAGGCTGCGTTCGGCATGGTTTGCACTTCGGTCTTCACGCCGATGCGCGTCCAGAATTGCGCAATGGCCTGCGCGACCTTTTCATCATTCGGGTAGCGGTCATTGGTGGCGTGGATGGTGATCTGAAACCCATTCGGATAGCCCGCTTCCGCCAGCAAACGCCGCGCGCGATCCGGTTCAAACGCGACAGGCTTGAGCCGTGGGGAGGTTCCCGGCGTGCCCGGCGGCAGCACATCAGATGCAACCGATGCCGCGCCTTCCATCACACGATCCACAATCGCCGCACGATTGATGGCATGCGATAGCGCCAACCTGACCCGCACATCCTTGAGCGGATTCTTCGTCATGGCCTGACCGTTATTGTCGCGGATATGGGGCGTTACATCACGGTCCATATCCAGCGCCACATACATCACGCGCATGCCGGCGATTTGCGAGACATCCATCGCCGCATTGCCGCGCAATCGTGCGATATCGGGGATGGAGACCTCATCTATCGCTTGCACATCGCCCGACAGCAGCGCGGCGATGCGCCCGGAATCATTCGGGATGACGCGGAATTGCACTTCTTCAAATTCTGGCCTTGCGCCGAACCAATGCGGGTTGCGGCGCATGGTGACGAATTCGCCAAAGCGGTAATCCACCAGCGCATAGGGGCCTGAGAAAAGCCGCGCCTTGCCGGCGTTGAAATCCGCAGGCTTGAAATCCTCGCCGAGCGATGCGGCGACGATGGCGATTTCCGTCAGATCCTCCGCCATGAAGGGGTAGGGTGCTTCGGTTTTGACCAGCAGGCGCCCGGCATCGAGAATCTCGATATCCTTTATGGCACGGACAAAAATCTGATAGCCGCCGGCTGAGCCTTCCAGGCGCGGAATGCGCCGGATGGAAAAGGCCACATCCTGCGCGGTGATGGGGCTGCCATCGCTGAACTTCGCCGCTGGGTTCAGCGTGATTTCCCAGGCGCGACCATCGCCCACCGCGCGCCAGGATTGCGCAATGCCGGGTGTTGGCTTGCCATCCGGGGTCATGCCAATCAGCCGCGCATGGCAGCCGCGCAGCAGGTTTTGTTCCCCCGCCAGGCGGAATTGCGGGTCCATGGAAGTGGGGCTGAGCTTGATGCCAACGCGCAGCACGCCGCCTGGCATGGGCTGCGCCATGGCGCCTTGGCCGAGCACAAACAGGCTTGCACCGAAGCCCGCGAGAAATTCGGAACGTTTCAGCATGACGGCCCCCTTTGTCAGGCGCCAAGTCTTGCGCTCAGCGCGCCTCAGCGCAAGCGGCGCGGTCTTCCGGCAGGGCCAGCGTGACGGCCCAGCATAATCCCAGCATCACCGCCGCCCCCGCCAAGGCGCCGGTAATGCCGGCCAGTTGATAGAGCAAGCCCGACAGCAGCGTGCCGGCAAAGCGCCCGGCGGCATTGGCGGCGTAGTAGAAGCCGACATCCTCGGCGGCTTTTTTGGAGCCGGCATAGGCAAGGATCAGATAGGAATGCAGTGAGGAATTCACCGCAAAGGCGAAGCCAAACACCAAAAGCCCCGCCACCAGCACCAGATCGGCGCGGCCCGCCTGCAACCAAAGTGCTGCCATCAGCGCGGGCGGTATCGCCGCAAGGCCAAGGCACCATAGCCGCGCGGCTGGCACTTCGGCGCTCAGCCCATCAGCACTGCGTTGAATCAGGGAGGGTGCCATCGCTTGCACCAGCCCGTAGCCAATCGTCCAAATGGCGAGGAAACCGCCCACAGCAGCAAATCCCCACCCCGAAGAATAGAGAAACACGGGCAGCGCCACCACAAACCAGACATCGCGCGCGCCAAACAGCAAAACGCGCGCTGCGGCCAGCAGATTGACGCCGCGATCCCGCGCCATAAATTCGCGCATGGAGGCTGACGCCTTGGCCTTGCCCAGCATCGGCGGCAGGGATGCCACAACGCCCAGCAATACCAGCCCGAGCAGCGCGGCCATCAACCAAAGCGCGCCCTGAAAGCCGAGCGCTTCCAGTAATACGCCACCCAGGAAGAACCCGACACCTTTCATGGCGTTCTTGCTGCCGGTGAACCAGGCGACCCAGCGGAACAACCGGCCCGAGGCATCGCCCGCGGTGAGCTTGATCGCGGATTTGGAAGCGGTTTTGGTGATATCCTTCGCAATGCCACAAATGCCTTGCGCGACCACTACCCAAACCAGCGCCATGGCCGGCACCCAATCGGGTGAAAGCGCCGACAGCATCAGGAAGCCCGCGATTTGTGCGCCAAGCCCCACCGCCAGCATGCGCGCAATGCCAAAACGCGTTGCCAGCCAGCCGCCAATCAGATTGGCGCCGATCCCCGCAGCCTCGTACAACAAGAACAGAAACGCCAGCGCAAAGGGCGAATAGCCAAGCTTGTGGAAATAGAGCAGCACCAGCATGCGCAAGGCGCCATCGGTCAGCGTAAAACCCCAATAGGCAGCAGTGACGATGGCGTAATTGCGCATGTCAGATGCCGCGCGCTTCCATGATGCAGGCCAGATCCACCATGCGGCAGGCATAGCCCATTTCATTATCGTACCAGGCGTAGATTTTTGCCATGGTGCCATCCGTCACCAGGGTTGATGGCGCATCAATGATGGAGCTTCGCGTATCCCGCGCATAATCGGCGGAAACCAAGGGCCGGTCCTCATAACCCAGAATGCCCGCCAGCGGGCCAACGGCTGCGGCACGGAACAGCGCATTCAATTCCTCAGCGCTGGTGGCGCGTTGCAGTTCAAAGACGCAATCGGTGAGGGAAGCATTCAAAACCGGTGCCCGCACCGCATGGCCATTCAGCTTGCCCTTCAGTTCCGGATAGATCAGCGCAATGGCCGTCGCACTTCCCGTTGTGGTGGGCTGGAGTGACAGCATGGCGGAACGCGCGCGGCGCAAATCCTTATGCGGCGCATCCACCACCACATTGGTATTGGTGGGGTCGTGAATTGTGGTGATCTGGCCATGCCTGATGCCAATCGCCTCATGCACCACCTTCACCACGGGGGCCAGGCAATTGGTGGTGCAGGATGCGGCGGTGACAATCGGGTGGCGCGCGGGGTCATACAGCGCATCATTCACGCCAACGACAATATTGAGCACTGCGGCTTCCTTGACCGGTGCCGCGACAATCACGCGCTTCGCCCCGCGGTCGAGATGCCCGCGTAAAGTGGCTTCGGTCAGGAATTTGCCGCTGCATTCCAGCACCAGATCAACGCCCAAATCACCCCAGGGGATCGCTGCCGGTGTCGCGTGTTCCGTGAAACCGATGCGCTTGTCAGCGATGCGGAGCGCATCCGCACCTGCCGCCGCGATGGGCGCGCGCCAACGGCCCTGCACGCTATCAAAAGTGAGCAAATGCGCCGTGGCCGCCGCACCGCCCTTCACTTCATTCACATGCACAAT
This sequence comes from Roseomonas sp., assembly GCA_020249415.1. Classification (GTDB taxonomy): domain Bacteria; phylum Pseudomonadota; class Alphaproteobacteria; order Acetobacterales; family Acetobacteraceae; genus Neoroseomonas. The sequence goes on from JADCFR010000433.1 coordinate 7,028, forward strand.
ATCCAGCCGATTGGCGCGGCGCGGATCATCCTCACCCCGTTCCGCCGCGCCGAAAGCAGCGCGCAACGCAAGCCTGCCAATGCGGCCCATGCCATTGATGCCAACTCTCATGCCCTTGCCCCCGCCATTGGATTGCCCAAAGCTTCAACGCGTGCCTGCAACGCCATGCGATCGAGCGTGGTGAAGGGAAGGCTGATGAAGATATCCAACCGGCGCCGCAGCGCCGAGTAAAGTTCGTTCATAAGTGTCGCGCGTTCGGCACCGCCGCCCGAAAACTTTGCCGGGTCCGGCAAGGGCCAGGCCGCGCTGGTAATGGTATCGCCAAAATCCGGGCAGCGCTGGCCTTCCAGCGTATCGCAAAGTGCGATGACGAAATCGAAACGCGGCGCATCGGCGCTGGTGAACTCCTCCCAGGATTTGGACCGCAACGGCGCCACATCATGGCCGAGCGCCTGAAGCTGCGCGAGCACTTCCGGCAGCGGCCCATCGGGCGCGGGTTCCGACCCGGCGGAAAAGGCACGAAAACGCCCCGCACCGATGCGGTTCAGAATGGCTTCCGCCATGATGGAACGCGCCGAATTGCGCGTGCAGAGGAACAGCACCCGCATGACCCGGCCCGGGGCGGTGATGGGCGCTGACGCCCCGCCCAGAAACCCGACCAAAGCCGCAAAAGCCGCCGGGGCGCTGGCATAAAGCACCTGGCGCCCCAGGCGCTGCGGCGTGATCAGCCCGGCGTCTTCCAGCGCACGCAAATGGAATGAAAGCGTGGAGGGTGGCACACCCAGAGCTTCGGCGATTTCTCCTGCCGGCAGGCCCTCAGGCCCCGCCCCTTGCAGATTCTGGATCAGGGCCAGGCGCGTCGGCTGGCCCAAGGCGGCAAAAGCCGCAGCGGCGGATTCTGTTTCCATGTTTCCAGTATAGTGGAAACGAAGGATGCTGCACGTGAAATTTCCATGACAGGGCGAGCACCCTACCAGCCATTCACCCGATCCCAGACGGCAATCACCTCATCCCCGCCATCCACAACGTAGTAACGGTCATGCGCGGCAACCGTCAGGCAAGTATGGTTTGGCGCCACGCGCACCAGGGCGCCGACGGGAAGCTCCGCAAAAGGGAGCAGGCCAGCGCCGCGCACTTCGCCATGTTCCTGATGGGTGCGGGTGACAATCGCCTCCCCAAAACGCCATTTGCCATGGCGGTCCAGCATGACGCCGAAGCCAAGATCGCGCGGCGCCGCCTGGGTGCTGCGATCCTTGGAAAGCGCAATCCCGCCCGCATCAATCAACACCGCATTACGATCCATCTTGCGGGAGGTCACGGCGGAAAGCACCGTCACCGCAATATCTTCCATGCCATGCGTGCCGATCTGGCCCTGGAACAAATCGCCGAACATATAGACGCCCGCGCGAATATCCGTAATGCCCGCCATGGATTGCCCGTAAAGCGCGGTGGGTGACGACCCGGCTGAGACAACGCGCGGCGTGATGCCCATACCACGCAAACGCTCTGCGGCCAGCACGGCTCCGGCGCGTTCCGCTTCCGCCACTTTGCGCATGCCGTCTTCGCTGCGTTCCGCATAGGAATGCCCGGCATGGGTCATGATGCCAGCGCAGCCTGCGCCAAGCCGTTGGGCGATTTCCGCGAGCTTGTCCGAATCCGGCGCAATGCCGCCGCGACCCTCACCACAATCAACCTCGATCAAGGTCGGCAAAATGACCGTATGGGCGGCGATGGCGCTGGCGATATCCGCATCATCGGTAATCATATTGACATCATTGCCGTGCGCGTTCAGCGCGGCGATGGCATCCAGCTTTTGCGGCGTAATGCCG
>JADCFR010000434.1 GCA_020249415.1 Roseomonas sp.
ATCCATTCAACACGGGTGATACCCAATTCGTCAGTGAAAATTGGCGGTATTTAGGCGGCGCCATGCCACCATCCGAATGGGAATCTGCCAAAGCCGAAGCGCGGCGCGCGGCGCTGAAGGAAGCGGCGAAGCGCCTGGAAGAACTGCATAGGAACCACAAATACAACCCGGAGACCGGCGATGGCTCGGAGCATGATGTGGGATATTATCGCGCGCTCGCAGAAAGCGTGGCGCATATTCTTGCGCTGGGAGAGAAGGCATGAAATATCTTGAGCAAGCCGCACGATGGGCATTTATCATCGTGAGCATGACAATATGCTGGTCAGCCATCTTTTTCGCATTGGAACTTTACGCGCTGCGAGGGGGATTTTTGCATCAGGCGGTATGCGCCATGACAATTTACCTCGCGGTCACCGGATTGCTTCTTTTACATAGGAGGGTGAAGCCATGAAAGAGCGCCCCATCCCCTTCAAGGCTCCGATGGTCAGGGCCATCCTGGATGGCAGGAAAACGCAAACGCGGCGGATCATGAAGGAACAGCCGCCGCCTGATGCGCGGGTGACGGTTGAACACTACAACCGCATCGCATTTGACCGCCACGGCGACATGCAGCCGGGCAAGGAAGTTTTTGGCGCGCTTTGGGATGGCGGGGAATGCGGCCTTCCCTGCCCATACGGCGCTCCAGGCGATCATCTATGGGTGCGGGAAACGTGGCGCGTCCACAAATCCCACGACATTCTCAATGCTGCGCGGGTTTATGTCGCGATGGGTGGTGATACTGCTTATTGTATTGATTATCTTGCAACGCCTCGCCAAGAAATTTTTTGGGGAAGGGCGCGCCCCTGGATCCACATGCCGAGATGGGCAAGCCGCATCACGCTCCGCATTGAAAATATCCGCGTGGAACGGTTGCAGGATATTTCTGAGGCGGATGCGATTGCGGAAGGCGTGGAAGCTAAACCATTCCCTGGTCCGTGGTGGCAGGGCTATCGCGACGACATTGTTCCGGGCGAGCTTATTCACGCGCAGCACATTGGCGAAACGCCGCCGGATTGGATGATTGAGCCAAAAAAAATGCTACATGAGCCGCATCTTGATCTTTCTGCGAAGGATGTATTCCGAAGCCTTTGGAACAGCATCAACGGCGCCGACGCATGGGACGAAAACCCCTGGGTTTGGGTGATCAGCTTTGAAAGGGTGACGCCATGAGCATCATTCAAGAAACGCTGGCGGGAGCCGAATTTCAAGAAGCGCTGGCGGCAGCCGAAAAAGAAGCGGAGATGTGGATGGTCAGTTTAACAGGCAGGCGCCGCATTGTGCCGGGGCATGAAGTGCCGAACATGGTGCGTAGCATCATCATTGCCTATCAATCGGAAATTGCATTGAAAAAGGTGAAGCCATGACCGACACCGGCACCAATCCCTGCACTCACCAAACGCTTACATGGGCCAGCGGCGGCTTCTATTTGGTCTGCGCCACATGCGGAAAGAAATGGGTGGCGACGAAACCAAACTCCGATGAACCTGACCACAGCTTCGCATTGGTTTTGCAGCGCGGCACATTCAAGTGGGAGCCATCCGCATGACTGACACCAGCACCGCGTGGCGACGGAGGCGATGTGCCGGGCTGGCTCGCATATCTATGGAGAATATGCCGCGCAAGTCTGGACCGCGATGGTGGAAGCGGCGGGGAGCAAGGGCAATGAGTAAATGGCAGCCGATTGAAACAGCGCCGAAGGATCGAAAGCGTGTTATCCTTGGCCACCCTGACCATGAAGCAGTTATGGGGGTTTGGCGTAAAGCACACCCATGGGAAGGGCTTTTTAATGCAAATGAAGATTTTTATCATTGGGCGTTAAATGAGGAAGACATGTATGGCTTTGACTTTGAGCCAACCCACTGGATGCCGCTACCGGAACCACCCGCCGATGCGGTGGAAGCGGCGGGGAAGGATCAAGGCAATGATTGAATTCGCACTCATTGTCGTTTTGATAGTCGCGCTTATGATTTGCGCCGGGGCGGCAAATGCGATTTTTGCCGCACATAATCGATCTGGCGGATATCGGCCCTACAGCGAAGGCCGGCAGCCGCCGCTATCGGTTCCTGATCAGCCTAGCAGCGTCAGAAAGGAGAAGGCGGCTGGGAAAGAACCTTCAAGCGATACTTGAAGGTTGCTACCATTTTTCTGACATCAGCAAAATGGTCACGAATACACCCCCGCCGGCAATTCAAAGTGCGGCCCATCCAAGAATGGCTTGCGCCCCGCCGCGCGCCGCGCCGCCACATATGCCGCTTGCGCCGCCTTAGCGCTGCCCTGGGGCCAGTCTTGCACCAGCCTGCCCCATGCGCCGCCCCAGATCAGCGGGACGCCCTCAGCGCGCGCCGCAGCGGCCATGGTATCGGCCATGGGAAAAAAGTGCGTCCAATTCCAGGAAATCTCGCCATTGTCTAAAGGCGCCAGGTCAACCGCGTGGCCGGTAAGGTGGCGGCTGTTCATAGTTTGAGTGACGCCTTTTGCCATCAATTCGGCCTGCCTTTCGCGGGTGCGAAGGCCCCCATCGGCAGGAACCCGGAACAGCGCGCCCATGTCCGCGGCGCGCCGCACTACCCGGATCAGGTCAGGATGCACGCCGGCCAGGCGCAATTCGCAGCGGGCGGA
>JADCFR010000435.1 GCA_020249415.1 Roseomonas sp.
CGATCTCACCGGCGCCAACAGCGTCTCGTCCATTTTCCAGCGCCACACGCAGGATTTCCGAAGGTTCAAAGGCGCGATCAAAACCCCAACCCGCATGCAAGGACCATAACAGCCTGATTTCGCGCAGCGCGTCATCATCCTCATCAAAGGCCTGGCCATCAATGCCCATCGCCACCTTGCAGCCGCGCTTCAGCATTTCAGCGAGTGGTGCAATGCCGGAACGTAGTGCCAAGTTTGACGACGCATTGGTGACAATGGTGCAGCCAGCTTCTGCAATCATCTCCAATTCTTCAGGTGTGGCCCAAACGCAATGCGCCAAGGTCAAGCGGGGCGACAACAGGCCAATTTCCTTCCAGCGCTTCAGCATCCCTTGCGGATAGGTGCGATCCGCCCAGGCGCGCTGGTATTTGGTTTCATAAAGATGCGTGGTGATGCGCCGACCCGTGCGGGCTGAAGCTTCGGCAATCTCCTCCCACAATGCTTCGCTGCACCATTGCGGGCCATTCGGCGCGTATTGCACATCAAGCATCGGGCCACCAACCGCGGCGGCCACAGCATCCACGCGCGCCAATTGTTCCTTGATCGGCATCATGGGCTGGGAAAGGAAGCGCGCTTCAATCTCGGCCCGCGCGGGTCCTTCAAGATCCGCCAGCAATTGATCATGCGCACCATAGACCAGCGGATTGCAATCGCGCATGCCGATGCCCAAAGCGACGCGCACACCAACATCACGCGCGGCGCGGGCCATCGCTTCAGTTTCCGTCACGTAGTCAGTCAGGCCCATGGCGCGCACGTGATGAATCATCACCGCGCCCTGGCCACCAAGCGCAGCGCGCGCCAGCGGCGCAAGCGTGGCGAGGTAGGGATCAACCGGCGCCATCATGGCGAGCCGATGCAGCCAGGTTTCCAATGGCTTGCCAAAGGCGCCGACCGAACTTGCCCGCAGTGGCCGCGCATGATCATGCGCATTGACCAGCGCGGGCATGACAATGATATCCTCAGCCGCGTCCGTCGCGTCAGCCATACGCGCAATGCGACCATCTTCGATACCAAGGCTGACCTGTATCTGCCGCCCAGTGGCATCCAGGCCTTCGGTCGCATTGATCAGGCGCATTGGTTTTCTCCCGCAGGGATGCCTGGTTCAGGTGGAAGGCTGCGGCAGGGCGCGTTCCGCGCGTGGCGGCAGGAAGGAACGGTTGAACACTTCAGAGGCTTGCGGCGCGCGGGGAAGCTGGAAGGCTTCCTGGATTTGCTCAATCCCCTTCTGCATGCGTGCGTCGGACACATCACCGGCGCCAAGGGATTCTGATTCCGGCGTGAAGATGTGGTTCCTATAGGTAAAGATCACACGCCGCGCTTCGATTTCCGGATTGATGGTGGGTTCCACCCGCGCCATCACGCGCCCAGCCTCGGCGGGATTTGCATTCATCTCCAGCATGGCGCGGTTGATGGCGCGCACCAAGCCCGCCACCGCGCGCGGATTTTCACGGATAAGGCGTTGGGACACCATGACACCGTTGGAATAGGTGGCAATGCCGTGATCCGCATACATGATGAAGCGATAATCCCGGTCCGGATCCTGGCGCATGCCAACCAGATTCATGTAGGATGTGACGGTAAACACAAAGCCGCCCTGCACCTGGTCTTGCACCAGCATCATTTCCTGTACATTGGGGGCGATATTCACCACCTCCACCTTGCTGGCATCAATGCCATTCAGCCGCGCGAAAAGCGGAAAAAGCCGATGCGTCGCCGCGCCGGCAGGGGAGGTGAAGCGCTTGCCTTCCAGATCCTTGAGCGTGCGGATCGGCGCGCTCGTCTTATGCACAATGGCAAGCGGTGACTTATTGTAGATCATATAGACCATGACCGGCGCCTCATTCGGGCGTGCCGCGGCCTGTTGGATGATGGCGCCCATATCGCCAAAGCCGGCATCATAAGCACCACCCATAATGCGCGTCACGGTGGCGGCGGAACCCTCACCCTGATCAATCGTCACATCCAGGCCTTCGGCAGCGAAATACCCGCGGTCGCGCGCATGGAAATACCAGGCATGAATGCCCTGATAGCGCCAATCCAAGGTAAAGCGGAGCCGTGTGGGTGCGCCCTGCGCGATGGCGGGCCGGAAGCGTGAAGCCACGCCAAGCGCGCCAGCCGCCAGAACGGATTTCAGTAAATGACGACGCATTTTCGGGACCTCCATGAAAGGGGTTTGAACGAATGGCTTTCAGCTTGCCGCCAGATCGGTCTTGCGATGTGCCCAGCCGGTGATGCGATATTCAATCAGCGAGAATATCGCATAAAGCGACACGCCAAGCCCGGCGAGCACAAACAGCCCGGCAAAAACCAAAGGCACATTGAAAGACGATGACGCGATCATCATCATATTGCCGATGCCGCGATTGGACGCGACGGTTTCCGCCACCACAGAACCAACAAAGGCCAGCGCAATCGCCACCTTCAAGGAGGCGAAGAAATAGGGCATGGCCCGCGGCAGGGAGACATTCCACAAAATATCGAGCTTTGATGCCTTCAATGTCTTCATGACATCCTCAAGCTCCGGCTCAACCGTTGCGATACCGGTCGCGACATTTACCACAATCGGGAAGATGCAAATGATCATGGCCGTCAGGATGGCGGGCACTGTGCCGGCGCCATACCAAAGCACAAAAATCGGCACCACTGCGACCTTGGGAATGGAAGAAAACCCAACCAGCAACGGATAGGCGGTATCATAGGCAAGCCGCGATGAACCAATCAGCACGCCAATCGCAACACCAATCGCAACGCCAAAGCCAAAGCCGACCAATGTTGTGTAGAGCGTCTGATAGGTATGCGGCCAAATCGCCGGCCAGAATTTCACCAGCGCACCAATGATCTGTGTTGGGCGCGGCAGCAGAATATCGGAGATATTGGCCGCCAGACAGAAAATTTCCCAAAAGACAAACACGCCGATGATGAGCGCGGTGGAAGCAGCCTTGTCGCGGGCGATATCAAGAATACGTTGCATCGCTTCAGCCCTGCCCTGGCGGATGGTTGACAATGCCGGTACCGCCGCGTGCCCCCACGATCATGGCGCGCAGGCGCTGATTGAGTGCCACGAAATCCGGCTGAAAGGTCATTTCAATGGTGCGTGGACGCGGCATATTCACTGGCGAATCATCCAGAATGCGCCCTGGCCGCGCGCTCATGACGCAGATCCGGTTCGCAAGATAGGCGGCTTCCCGCAAATCATGCGTCACCAACAGCACCGTCAGCTTCTTGGAAAGCCATAAATCCTGCATGATGGCCCAGAGTTCTTCACGCGTGAATTGATCCAGCGCGCCGAAGGGCTCATCAAGCAGCAGCAATTCCGGATCATGGATCAATGCGCGGCAGAGATTGGCGCGCTGCATCATCCCGCCCGAAAGCTGCCAAGGATATTTGTCGCCAAAGCCGGCAAGGCCAACTTGTGCCAGCAATGCCTCAACCCGGTCGCGGAATTCACCCTTGCGCTTGGCCGAGAACTCACCGCGGAAGGGCGGTACAATCTTGAGCGGCAGCATCACATTGTCGCGAATATTAAGCCAGGGCAGCAGCGTTGGGTTCTGATAGGCCATGCCGATCCGGATCGGGTTGGCGCCAATCTCTCGCCCACCAATGAAGACATAACCGGAAGACGGTTTCAGCAATTCGCTGACCATTTTCAGGATGGTTGATTTGCCGCAACCGGAAGGCCCGACCAACGCCACGAAATCCCCCTCTGCGATCGTCAAATCGGTCGGTTGCAGCGCCTGGACGGCTTTCTCGCCACGCCCGAAGGTGACGGACGCCTGTTCAAAGGCAATGAATGGTCGCGCGACGGGCGCGGCGATGCTTACGGCGGCAGTCATGACATTCATGAAGCGATCCCGGCAGTTACCTTTACAGGTCCTTGCAAAACCGCTGCCAGGGTTTGGTCGGTATTGAGCGGCTTTGCTTGCGGCATGCGCTGGATGTCCGTGACCTGCCTTCCCCAGCCGGATGTCGCTTCAATCAATGTCCTGTCGCGCTGGACGAAACGGCCGCGCACCAGGGTATGGATGGGGATGCCGGTCACGCTGACACCTTCAAAAGGCGTGATGCGCGCGCGCACGGAATGCAGCGCGGCGGCGCGGATCACTTCCGTGCGGTCCATATCCACCACCGCGATATCGGCATGAGCACCGATTTCAATCCGCCCCTTCATCGGCCAAAGCCCAAAGGATTGGGCGGGATTTTCTGCTGAAATCTTCACGTAATGCTCAAGGCTTATGCGGCCCTTTGCCACTTCATTGAGCATCAGCGGCATTTGCGTCTCCACCCCCGGGAAGCCGCAATCAGCGCGCCAGATGATATCCTGCTGCTTTTCTTCCGGCGTATGCGGCGCGTGATCCGTCGCGATCATATCCACCACGCCGGTCCGCAATGCTTCCCAGATCGCCAGGGAATCCGAATGCTCCCGCACCGGTGGATTGACGCGAATGATGGACCCAAGCCGCGCATAATCGCGCGTGTCCAGCAACAGATAGCAGGGGCAGGTCTCACCGGTGATGTCCACGCCGCGCGCCTTGGCCTCCGCCAAGGGCCGCAATTCAAGCGCCGAGGAGATATGCAGCACATGCACGCGCGCCCCGGTCCAGCCGGCCAGTTCTGCCGCGCGGGCCACGGCTTCGGCGGCCACAATCGCCGGCCTTGCCGCGATATGCGCCAAGGGGTCATTGCGCCCGGCCGCCATCAGCCTTTCCTGCCGCCACGCCATGATGGAAGCGGTTTCCGCATGGAGCGAAATGCGCAAGCCCGATGGCGCGATGATTTCAAAGCCTTCCAACATCGCGCCCGTGGAAGGGGATGGCAGATTGCCGAAAGTATTGCCCATGAAGCATTTGAAGGCATTCACGCCGCCGGCGATCAGCCCTTCAAGTTCCCCGATATTATCTTCCGCCAGCAAGCCATAAATGCCGTAATCCACATGCGCCTTTGCCGCCGCGGCCTGCTTCTCGCGCAATTCCTTGACAGAACGCGTCGGCGGATCGGTATTGGGCATTTCGAAGACAGTCGTCGTGCCGCCCATGGCGGCCGCAGCCGAACCGGTGCGCCAATCCTCCTTATGCGTATAGCCAGGCTCACGGAAATGCACATGCACATCAATCGCGCCTGGCAGAATGTATTTGCCTGAGACATCCACGGTTTCGCGCGCGGGTGGCATGGCTTCCGGCGCGCCAACCGCCAGGATCAGCCCATCCTTGATCGCGACATCGGCGCGGAAGCGGGCGCGGGAATTCACCACAATGCCGCCAGCGAGAATTGTATCCGCCGTAAAAATCTTGTCGTTCATGATATCCTCACAACATGGCCCAACCGCCATCTACCGGCAGGTCAACCCCGGTGATTTGGCGTGAAACATCGGAAGCCAGGAAAAGGCAGGCATGGGCCACATCCTCATCCGTGGAAACGCGGCGCAGCGCATAATCGGCAGCATGTTTTTCAACCGCCGCGGCTTCGCTAATGCCAAGGCGCTTCGCCATTTCCGGCACAACCTTGGTGCGAAAGCGCGGGCCATCCACCATGCCGGGCGCCACGCAATTCACATTGATATTGTAGGGGCCGGCTTCCAGCGCGAAGCTTTTGGTGATGCCGCGCAAGCCCCATTTGGATGCGGAATAGGCCATGCGCCCCGCGCGGCCACGCATGCCGAAAGTGCCCCCCACATTCACGATCTTGCCGCCCTGCTGCGCGATCATGGTGGGCAGACAGGCGCGCATGGTGTTGAAGCAACCGCGCATATTCAAATGCACGATTTCATCGAATTCCTCTTCGGTGGTTTCCCAGCCGGTCTTCCCAATCGGCCCCGAACCGCCGGCGACATTCACCAAAATATCAATCCGCCCGCCGAAGCTTGCGCGGGTTTTCTCCATCGCGGCTTCGCAGGCAGCGCCCTTTGTAATGTCGCAGGCAATCACCATCGCCTCGGCCCCCAGCGCGCGGGCCTCGGTGGCGACAGGTTCAATCGCCGCAATATCGCGCCCAATGAGCGCCAGCCGGCAGCCTTCGCGCGCGAAGGCCAGCGTTACGGCCGCACCCATCCCCTTCGCCGGGCCGGTAATGACCGCGACGCGCCCTTTCAGATTCAAGTCCATGATGGTTTCCTGTGGTCAGATCAGTTTCGTGATGCGGTCAGCGAGTGGTGGCAGGAAGGCGCGATTGAACACTTCGGTCGGCGCCGGTGTGCGCGGCAGTGCATCCGCTTCCACGACAATGCCGATGGATTTCACAAAGCGCGCATCATCAATATCGCCAAGGCCGATGCGCGCAATTTCCGGATGGCTCATTTCATCGCGGAGCGTCGCCATCAGGCGTTCCTTTTCCACCACCTTATTGATCAAGGGTTCGCGGCGCGCCACGGCATCAATCGCCGCATCAGGATTAGCGAGCGTATCCTTCAAGCCGCGATCAATCGCGCGCAGCAGGCCGCGCAAGGCGGCCGGATGATCATTCACCAGGCGCCGCGCGACGATGATGGCGTTCGAATAAAGATCCATGCCGTGATCACCATAATTGATGAAACGGAAATCCTTATCGGGATCAATGCCGACCAGCCTTGCCGAAAAGCGGATGGTGTTCACAAAGCCAAACACACCATCCACCTGACCGCGCTGCAGCATCTGCTCGCGCAGATTGGGCTGCATATTGGTGATCTGCACCTTGGCTGCATCAACGCCAGTCATGCGCGCGAAGGCGGGGAAAAGCTTCAGTGCGCCATCATTGGCCGGGCCACCCAGGGTGCGGCCTTCCAGATCCTTGGGCGTGCGAATGGGGCCATCGGCCTTCACCGCGATGGTGAAGGGGGGGCGGTTGAAGGTGGATGAAATGGCCATTGGCGTCGCACCCCCCGCCGGGCCACGTGCCACAAGCTGGATCAGCGCATTGATGTCGCCAAAGCCAAGATCATAGGAACCGGAAGCGACCGCCCCCACCGCGGCGCCTGAGCCATTGCCCTGATCCATGGTCACGGCCAGGCCGGCTTCGCGGAAATAGCCCCGGTCATCAGCCAGAAAGAACCAGCCCTGCGGCCCCTGATAGCGCCAATTCAGCACCATTCTGAGGCGCAACAGCGACTGGGCGATGGCGGGGCAGGCCAGCAGGGGTAGCGCGCCAGCGCCCAGCAGCAGGCCGCGGCGGGTGGGGGAAAGGGGCATGGGAACCTCCTCAAGGCGGGGCCAAAGGGCCGTTGAACCTGGATTTGGCCGATAGGCCAAGAAGAGTGTTGCCGTCTTCTGCTGATTTCGTGCATATCTGGTGCGAAAAATGCACCACTAGGTTCCCCCATGCGCCATCTGCGGCTGCTGCACTACATCAATGAGGTCGCCCGCACCGGGTCCATCCGCCGCGCGGCGGAACAGCTCAACCTGACGCCCTCCGCGCTCAATCGCCGCATCCAGGATGTGGAGGCCGAGCTCGGCACCGCGATTTTCGAACGCCTGCCGCGCGGCGTGCGGCTGAACGCCGCCGGGGAATTGCTGATCCGCCATATCCGCAACCAGATCGCCGATATGGGCCGCGTGCGATCCCAGATCGAAGACCTGTCGGGCTTTCGGCGGGGTACCATCGCCATCGCGTCAAGCCAGGCGCTGGCCTATGATTTCCTGCCTTCCATGATCGCGGCCTATCGCGCGGAATTCCCGCTGGTGGAGTTCGATTTGCAGGTGCGCGACCATGGCGAAGCGCTGGCAGCGCTGCTGGCATTTGAAGTTGATCTGGCCATGGTGTTCCGCCCGGAACCGATGCGTGATTTTCAGATCCTCGCTGCTGCCGAACAGCGCCTGGTCGCGATCATGGCAGAAGATCATCCGCTAGCGGCTAAGCCCATGCTACGCTTGCGCGAATGTGCGGAATACCCGCTCGCCATGCCGGCACAGCGCTATGGCGGGCGGCAATTGCTGGAAGAAGCCGCTGCGCGCAGTTCCTTCCGGCTGCATCCCGTGGTGCAATCAAATTCCTTCGAGTTTTTGCGCAATTACGTTCGGTATGAAAAGGCGATCACCTTCCAGATCGCGGTCGGCGCCCCGGTTTCCATCCGCGAACGCCATGGGCTGGTGGCGCGCCCGCTTGACCCGCGCGATATCCCGGCAAGCCCCCTGGCGATTGGTCAGCTTAGGGGCCGCGCTTTGCCAGTCGCAGCGGCGAAATTCGCCGAACAGATCGGGCGCAGGATGGAACTTGGCGCCCTGACCGCGCCCAAGGTTTAGCGCCTCGCTTGCCGTGCTGAAGGGTTTTGGGCAAGTTTCGATCATTGCCATGAAGATATTGTTGGTCTCCGCCCATCCTGTCGAGGATTCCTACAACGCCGCGCTGCGTCAGGCGGCGCTCGCCGCGCTCACCCGCGCGGGGCATCAGGTTGATCATCTGGATCTCTATGCGGAAGGGTTTGATCCCGTTCTGGGTCGCGCCGAGCGGCTTGGCTATCATGAAGTGCCCGCCAATCGGGCGCCGGTGGAAGCCTATGTCACGCGGCTTTTGGCGGCCGAGGCGCTGGTCTTTGTCTTTCCTGTCTGGTGCTTTGGCGTGCCGGCCATTCTGAAGGGGTTTTTCGACCGTGTGTTTCTGCCCGGCGTCACCTTCAAACTCGGCGAGGATGGCGTGGCGCGCCCCGCGCTCACGCATCTCAAGCATGTTGTTGGCATTACGAGTTACGGGCGCCCCTGGTGGGTAGCAACCTTCCTGATGGGCAATCCACCGAAGCGCCAGATCATGAATTACTTCCGCTTGCTTTCAGGCGGGCGGGCGCGGCGTGCCTGGCTGGCGCATTACGATATGAACCGCGCGACCGATGCGTCGCGCCGCGTGTTTCTCGCAAAGGTAGAGCGCAAAATGGCGCAGCTTGGGTGACGCCTGCGCTATTTCAAACAGGCTGCGACATGGGGCAGGAAATGCTGCACGGGCGGTGTGGTCAGCCCCGCAACCTTCGCCCCTTCATCAAAGCGCCTGAGCCGCACAGCATCTTCCGCCTGGGGCAGCGCCCGAAATGCCGCGACTTCCTCGGCTGACATCGGGCCACCTTGCAGCGACAGGCTGAGCACCGAATCAGGCGACAGCTTGGCGAAGTAATCGGCTTCCGTCGCGCAAAGATAGCGCTTGGCCGCGACATGCAGCCGCACGGGTTCTGTCACTTCCGGTCCGAACCAGGCTTGCAACCAGACCTGACCCAATTCCTCATGCCTATCATCCACGCCATGCGCGGCGGGATTATCGCCCAGATCATGCACCATATGGCCGATATCATGCAGCAAAGCGGCAGCGATCAGGGATGAGGAACACCCCTCACGCTCTGCCTGCCAGGCGGCTTGCAGCGCGTGCTGACGCTGCGTGACATCATGCAGCCCGTAGCGGCCATGGCCCTTGCCATCAATCAGATCGGCCAATTCCTGCAAGCGCGGATCTTCAGTATTTGCCATGGTCAATGCCCTCCAACCAATCATGATTTCGGTAGCGCTTGATGGGGCTTCAGGGAAGCGCCGTCATGGTCGTGTCATCAATTCTTCACGACCATGACGGACAAGCAAAAGACTCATCCAGTCTAGGCGGCCTGATTCAACCCACCCATCGCCATAAGCTGAGACAGGTGATGATCGGCATCGCCGAACATGGTGTCTATGGTGGTGAGGCGCTTGAAGTAATGCCCGCCCAGATATTCCATCGTCATGGCAATGCCGCCATGCAATTGAATGGCGCTCTGGCCGAGGAACTTGCCGGAACGCCCAATCTGCACCTTCACTGCCGACATTTGCCGGCGCCGTTCCACTGCATCGGTCTCACCAGCCATCATCGCTGCCAGCATGGCCATGGAGCGCGCCTCTTCCAGCGAGACCATCATCTCCGCCGCGCGATGCTGCAAAGCCTGGAAGCTGCCGATCGGTCGGCCGAATTGCTTGCGTGTGCGCAGGTAATCGAGCGTCAGCTTATGCAGCGCATCCATCGCACCCACAGCCTCACCCGCCAGCGCGGCGATGGTTTCATCCACCACGCGATCCACCAGCGCGAGACCATTGCCGGCATCACCGAGCAACGCTTCGGCGGGCAGGCTCACGCGATCGAGCGTAATTTCCGCCCCGCGCAGCCCATCTGTGGTGGGGTAGCCTCGGCGCGAGACACCCTTGGCATTGGCCGGCACCAAAAACACGCCAATGCCGGATGTGTCGCGCCGCGCGCCGCCGATGCGCGCGGTGACCACGATCTGGTCCGCCACATCGCCATGCAGCACCACACCCTTGCGGCCTTCCAGCACCCAGCCCGCGCCATCCTTCTTCGCCGTGGTCGCGACATCATGCAAATCATGGCGTGATTGTGGTTCAGTATAGCCAAAGGCGAGTTTCAGCTTGCCCGCGGCGATCTCAGGCACCATGGCGGCACGTTGCGCGGCCGATGCGCCATGGCGAATAAAGCCACCGCCCATCACGACGGTGGCAAGCCAGGGTTCCAAAGTGATCGCACTACCCATGGCTTCCGCCATCAGCATCACCTCAACCGGGCCGGCACCAAAGCCGCCATCCTCTTCCGCAAAGGGAAGACCGAATAGGCCGAGATCAGCATAGGCTTCCCACATTTCCTGCGACCAGCCATTGGCTGATTTCATGAAGCGCTTGCGGTCTTCAAACTTGTATTTATCGGCCAGCAGCTTGGTCAGGCTGTCCTGCAGCAGCCGCTGGTCTTCGGAAAGATCGAAATCCATGTCTCAGAGCCCCAAAAACGCTTTTGCCATGATGTTCTTCTGGATCTCATTCGATCCGCCATAAATGCTTTGCTTGCGCCAATTGAAATAGGTGGGTTGCGCAAGTGTTGCCCATTCGGGGGCCAATTCCGGTTCATTCCAGCGATCACCATCGGGATCAGCGCCCACCATGCCGTAAGGCCCGGCGGCCATGACATAAAGATCACTGATCGCCTGCTGAATTTCCGTACCGCGAATTTTCAAGACATAAGATGCCGGGTTGGGCTTGCGTTCACTCAGCTGCCGATTCTCATCGGCCAGCACGCGCATGGTGGTCATCTCCAGCGCCTTCAACTGCACCTCAACTTCCACCAGCCGCTCGCGGAAGCGCCCATCTTCAATCATCGGGCGCTCACCACCCGGCGCATTCTGCGCAATGAGCTTGAGGCGCCGGATACGATCCTTGGA
>JADCFR010000436.1 GCA_020249415.1 Roseomonas sp.
ATCCTGATATCAATGAAGGCGATGCTCAGCATGATCACCAGACAGAATCCAAAGCGCAGCGCGTGTTTCTGCGCATAGGCGTCCGCGTTGCCGCTGCCTGCCGTCCAAAGCGCGACATAGCCAATCGCGGCAATACCGCCGAGCAGCACCACAAACAGCCACGGCACGCGCCAGAGCTTGGAAACCAGCCCCGCGCCGCGGCTTTCCGTGAGCAGGCGGCGTTCAAAAATCATCGGCCAAGCTCCGCCACGCGCGGATCACGCGGCTGGGGCGTGATGGGCAGGCGCTGGAAGGCTTCCACCAGAATATCGCGCGCCAAGGGGGCGGCGGCGCCCGATCCGCTGGTGCCGTGTTCCACAATCACCGAAAGGGCGAAGACCGGATTCTCATAAGGCGCATAGGCAACGAACAAGGCATGCGGGCGCCATTCGCGCGGCAGGGTCGCGACATTAAAACCCCTTTCGCGCTGTTCGCGGGAGACACGCCTGACCTGCGTGGTGCCGGTCTTGCCGGCCATGACGCCCAATTGGCCGGGCAGCCGCGCCGCGCCCGCCGTGCCGCCGCCATTCACCACGGCCCACATGGCTTCGCGCACCACGCGCATATCGGCTTCCGGAATGCCGAGGGATGGCCAATCTTCCGGCCTGCTGCCGCGCACCGGCTGGCCGGCAATGGCGCGGGTCAGATGCGGTTGCACGGCGCGCCCGGTGGCGAGCCGCGCGGTCATTACCGCAAGGGAGAGCGGGGTCAGCTGATAAAACCCCTGGCCAATGCCATGCACAATTGTATCGCCGATATTCCAGGGATGGCCCTGCGCTTGCCGCCAGGCGCGGGTTGGCACCAGCCCGCGCCGCGTGCCGGGCAATTCAATATCGAGATCAACGCCAAGCCCGAAACGATGCGACATGGCCGCGATCTTATCCATCCCCGTGCGCCGCGCCATTTCATAGAAATAGACATCGCAGCTGAGCGAAATGGCGGTGCGCATATTCATGCCGCCATGGCCGCTTTGCTTGTGGCAATGAAAGCGCGTATCGCCGAAATCGAAATGGCCGGGACAATGCACAATATCGCCAGGCCGACACACCTTGGCTTCCAGCGCCGCAAGCGCCACCACCATCTTGAAGGTGGACCCCGGCGCGTAAAGCCCATTGGTGGCCCGATTGATGAGCGGTGTGGAACGCGATGCCGTCCATTGCCGCCATTGCGCGGCGCTGACACCGGAATTGAAGATATTCGGATCGAAGGAAGGCTTGGTTGCCATGGCGAGCACTTCGCCATTGCGCGCATCCAGCAATACTGCCGTGGTGCCTTCTTCGATCTTGTCGCGAATGGCCTTTTGCAGCCCGGTATCAACGGAGATTTGCACATCCTGGCCGGGAATACCCTCTCGCCGATCCAATTCGCGGATGACGCGGCCAACGGCATTCACCTCAACCTGAACGGCGCCGGCGCGGCCACGCAGCACACGGTCATGGAAACGCTCCAACCCCGCGCGGCCCACGCGCATGCCGGGCAGATTGACCATCCCCTCATCACCCGCTTCCTGTTCGGTGGGCGTGCCAACATAGCCAAGCACATGCGCCAGATGTTCGGTTTCGGGATAGATGCGCGTGGTGCCCATATCCACGGAAACACCGGGCAGGTCGGGCGCATTCACCTCAATCGCCGCCATTTCCTCCCAGCTCAGGAATTCGCGCAAGCTCACAGGCACGAAGCGGCGATTGCGGCGGATATCGCGTTCGATCCGCGCCTTTTCATGATCCTGCAAGGGCACGATGCGGGAGAAGGTTTCGATCGTGGCGGTGACATCGGCGGTTTGTTCCGCGACCAGCAAAGCGCGCCAATTCAGCCGATTGCCGGCCACAACTTCGCCGCGCCGATCCAGGATACGCCCGCGCGGCGGAGCGAAAAGCCTGGCACTGACACGGTTTTCTTCGGCGAGTGTGGCGTAGCGCCGACCTTCTTCAATCTGCAAGCGATAGAGCCGATGGCCAAGAAAGCCGAGCGCGCCCAATTGCACCGCACCAAGAAAGGCAGCGCGGCGCGTGAAGATGGTGCGGCGGCGTTCTTCTTCCCGCTTGATATTCGTATTGGCGCCAAAGCCTGAAGCGCGGCGCGCGGGCCAGAGCTTCATGGCAAATTCTCCGCCCGGCGCATCGCTTCATGCGCGCGTGAGAGCAATATCGCGATGGGCGGATAAAGCCCTGTTGTCAGCAGCAGCGTGTGGAAAATCGGCTGCCACGGCGGCAAGGTGAGCAGCAGCAGCGCGGTAAAGCCCCAGGCGAGCAGCGTCGCCCCCAGGGCGCCCACACAAAAACACAGCCACACCAGTACAAAACCCTGCCGCGCGAGCCAAAAGCGGAGCCGCATCGCCGCGCCATGCAGCGCGAGCAGCGCAATGATATGCACACCAAGCGGCGCCATGGTGAGCAGATCCAGCAAAAGCCCAAGCACAAAGACCATGGGCGGCGCCATGCCGGCGGGGCGAAACACGGTCCAGAAGGCAATCGCCGGCATGGAAAGCGCGAAGGCGAGCGCTGGCAGGCCGGTTGGCGTCGCTGACAGGATCAGCACCAGCGCGGTCGAGACCAGCGGAAAGACCAAACGCAGCAGCGCTTCAAGCCGGCGCGGCAAATCCTGCGGCGGTTCCGGGCGCCCAGGCGGCGGCGCGCGGAGTTTTGGTGCAAGGCTCATCGCCGGGCTTCAACGCCGCGCCGGGCGCGGTTCCGGGCGCGCCACGGCTTCCGGCGGCAGAATGCCGGAAAGCCCGAAATCAAACAGCCGCACCATTTCCAGATGATCGAGCCGCGCAAACAGCTCCACTTCCAGCGAGCCCTGCTGGTTGCGCCGCACCACGCCAACCGGCAGGCCGGCCGGGAAGGCATTGGCCTGGGCGCTGGTGACGACGCGTTCGCCTTCCTGCGGAATGACACCTTCCGGCCAATGTGCAAGCCGCGGGCGCGCGCCATTGGTGCCGGCCATCACCGCGCGGGCGCGGCTGGCTTCAAGCGTTACCGGCACACGGCTATTCATATCGGTCGCCAGCAATACGCGCGCGGAGCGCGAGCCCACTTCCGTCACGCGGCCCACAAAGCCGCGCTCATCCAAAGCGACCTGCCCCTTGCGGATGGCATGCTGCGGCGGGATGGAAAGCAGCACGGCGCGGGCATAGGTGCCGCCGCCATCCGCCACCACGCGCGCGGCGTGAAAATTGGGCGCGCCTTCGGGCATGAAGCCAAGCTGGCGGCGCAGCAGGGCGTTTTCAGTCTCAAGCCCCAAGGCTGCGGCATGCCAGCGGCGCAGGCGTTCATTCTCCTCACGGAGATGGGCATTGTCGCTCCGCAACGTGGCCAGGTTACGGATTTCGTCAATCGCTTGCTCAACCGCATTCACCGGCTGGGATACAGCGCCATAGATCGGCGCCAGCGCATCAGACAGCATATTGCGTAGCCGCTCCACCAGCAGCGTATCCGCCTTGCCGAGCAGCATCACCCCAAATGCCACGGCAATCATGATCGGCAGCGAAAGCCGCGCCAATACCTGCCGTAGAGGGATGCTCAGCCTGATCACGCGCCGCTACCCTTTTCCCCCTTATCAATACATGGATGTCAGCACATGTCGCAGCCGCTTGATATCCTCA
>JADCFR010000437.1 GCA_020249415.1 Roseomonas sp.
CCTCACCTTCGCCGGGTTCGGGCGCTGCGGTTTCGACAATATCGAAATCCTCCGGCACCGGGGCGCCAACGGGGCGGCGCTTCAACAGGATTTGCAGGTTTTTCTCGGCCATGGGGGGTCTCCTTTCGATCAATCTGCCATGTTTCCTGGCGCAGCGAAATTAGGGCGCTGACAAGGGCGGCCTTCTGAAGCAGTCTCCGCCGCTTAAATACCCGGAGATTCGCCATGCCCCTGCCCGAAACCGAGACCCTGCAACTCGAAAGCCCCGAGCCCCACATCCAAATCGTCCGCCTCAATCGGCCAGAGGTTTCCAACGCCTTCAACACGCAAATGGGGCGGGATTTGCACACGGTCTGGTCGGCGCTGATCGCGGAGCCCGGCGATATCCGCTGCGTCATCCTGACCGCAACCGGCGGGCGCGCCTTTTGTGCGGGCGGTGACCTCAAGGAACGCAAGGGCATGACGGATGCCGCCTGGCGCCATCAGCATGAGATTTTTGAGCGTGCCTTCTGGACCATGCTGGATTGCCAAATCCCGATCATCGCCGCGGTGAATGGCCATGCCTATGCGGGCGGGCTGGAATTGGTGCTCGCGTCAGACTTTGCCTATGGCGTCACGGGCACGCGTTTTGCGCTGACGGAAGTGACGATTGGCATCATGCCAGGGGCGGGCGGCACGCAAACCCTGCCGCGCATTGTTGGCGAACGGCGTGCCAAGGAAATCATCCTGACCGGCAAGCCCTTCACCGCCGAACAGGCGCTGGAATGGGGTATTCTGAACCGCGTCTGCGCGCCGGAGGAAGTGCTGCCCGCCGCGCTTGAGACCGCGCGCGTGATCGCCGGCAACGCGCCGCTTTCCATCCGGCAAGCCAAGCGTTCCATGCATTTCGGTTTGCAGATGGATTTGCGCAGTGCGCTCCGTTTTGAAGTGGAATGCTACAATCAACTGGTCGGCACGGAAGACCGGCAGGAGGGCATTCTGTCCTTCAACGAAAAGCGCAAGCCGGTGTTCAAGGGAAGATGATCAAAGTCGCGGTCGAAAGCCCGCAGCAGGAGGACATCGCAGCGCTGCTAAGCCAATCCGATGCGGTGGCGGCGGCGCTTTACCCTGGTGCCTTTCGCCGCGCGATCACCCCGGCATCCCTGGATGCGCCAGAGATAAGCCTATTCGTCGCACGCATCGCTGAGCACGCCATTGGTTGCTGCGCGCTGCTTGATCGCGGTGATGGCACGGCAGAAATCAAGCGCATGATTGTGGATGAAGCCCATCGCGGCAGCGGTGCCGGTGCTTCCCTGTTGGCCGCGCTGGACGGCGCGGCAGAGCGGCGCGGCATTCGCACGCTTTTGCTTGAAGTCGGCATTCGCAATGTTGCGGCTTATGCGCTTTATCGCCGCGCCGGCTTCACGCCCTGCGCGGCTTTTGCACCCTATATAGCGGACCCGATCAGCCGTTTTCTGGCGAAATCGGTTTCAACCAAAGCGTGATGCCAGAAATCACTCACCGAGCGTCGTTGAAATCCAATTCTTCAGCGCGCCCTTGGGCAGCGCACCCACCTTGGTGTCCAAAGGCTTGCCATCCTTGAACAGGATCATGGTTGGGATGCCGCGCACCGCATATTCATTCGGCGTCATCGGGTTCTCATCAATATTCACCTTGGCGATGGTGAGCTTGCCGGCATATTCCGCCGCAATCTCATCCAGGATCGGCCCCACCATGCGGCAGGGGCCGCACCATTCGGCCCAGAAATCAACCAGCACCGCGCCGCTGGAATCGAGCACATCAGCCTTGAAGCTCTCATCCGATACAGCCTTGGTCAGATCACCCATGGGGGTCTCCATCGAATCGCGGGCAGCGGGATGCGCTGCCCTTCTTGCATCTGAAAATCGTGTCTCACCGCGCCCGGGTCAAGAAGGGGGGTGGGCCGGCGTCTTGGCCGCCCCCTCAGTCCAACCGAGCATGGCCTTCAAACGCTCCCGCATGGTTTGGAAGGTCACGTAAAGCATCGGGATCATGAAAATCCCAATAGTCGAGGCCGCAAGCATCCCCCAGAACACGGGCGTGCCGACCGCACGGCGGCTGATCTGCGAAGCGCCTTCCGCCACCACCAGCGGATAAAGCCCCAGTATGAAGGCGAAGGACGTCATCATCACCGCCCGGAAGCGCAGCTTGGCGCCCAGCACGGCTGCTTCCTGGATGGATTTGCCATGCAATTCGCGCTGTTCCTTGGCGAATTCGATGATCAGAATGCCGTTCTTTGCGGCGAGCGCAATCAGCACCACAATCCCGACCTGCGCATATAAATCAAGCGAAAGCCCGGCAGCGCCGATGGACGCAATCGCCCCCAACACCCCAACCGCCACCGAAAGCAAAACCGGCACGGGAATGGTCCAGCTTTCATAAAGGGCAACCAGGAACAGGAAGGCGAAAAGCACTGCCAAGCCCAGGATCATGCCCGTCTGGCCCGCCGCGGCTTTCTCCTGATAGGCCGTGCCGGTCCATTCAAAGGAATAGCCCTGCGGCAGCGTCTTGGCGCTGATCCTTTCCATGGCTGCAAGCCCATCGCCGCTGCTCCGCCCCGGCGCGGGTTCGCCATTCACCGAAAGGCTGCGGACATTATTGTAGCGCACAATGCTTTGCGGGCCGAAATCCACACGAATATCGGCGAAGGCGCGGATCGGGATCATATCGCCATTGGTATTGCGCACATGCACGCGGAAGATGTCTTCCACCGATGCGCGGTCCCCTTCTTCGGCCTGCAGGCTCACGCGCCAGCTTCGGCCAAACAGGTTGAAGTCATTGATGTAATAGCTGCTCATGGTCGCTTGCAGCGCGGCAAAGATATCGCTGATCGAAACACCAAGCACCTGCGCGCGATCCCGATCGAGATCAAGAAAGATCGAGGGCGCCGCCGCCGAGAAGGTGGAGAAAACCCGCGTCAGATCGGGGTCCTGATTGGCGGCAAATACCAGGCCGCGCATGACCGCAGCCATTTCGGCCACGGGGCGGCCTTCCAGATTTTGCAACTGGTATTGGAAGCCACCACCGGTGCCAAGGCCCACAATCGGCGGCAGGTTGAAGGGTAATACCAGGGCAGGGATTTGCACGGTACCGCGCGCCACCGCGGCGATCAGCGCATCCACCTTCGTCTCGGGCGCGGTGCGTTCCTCAAAGGGTTTCAGCGTCACGATGAAGAAGGCGCTATTGGATTGCGCCAAGCCATTCAGCATGGAAAAGCCCGAGACAGTTTGCACCGCCTGCACACCCGGCAGCGCCTGAATGACTGCTTCTACCTGCTGGGACAATTCCCTGGTGCGATTGAGCGATGCGCCATCGGGCAATTGCATTTCGGCCAGGAAGGCGCCCTGGTCTTCCTGCGGCAAAAAGCCGGTTGGCGTGCGGCTGGCAATGCCGAAAATCCCAAAGGCAATGACGCCGAGAAGCACCAGGCTGAAGGCCGAAAGCCGCACAAGCCGCGCGACAATCGCGCCATAGCCATCGCGCACTGCATCAATGAAGGCGGAGACCCGGCCCATGATGCCCTTCTTCGGCCCGTGATGTGCCTTCAGCAATATGGCACAAAGTGCGGGTGAAAGCGTCAGCGCATTGATCGCCGAAAACAACATGCCGACACTGACTGTCACCGCGAATTGCCGGAACAACTCGCCCGAAATGCCGGGGATGAAGGCCAAAGGCACAAAGACCGAAAGCAGCACCATGGTAATCGCCACAATCGGCGCTGTGATCCCATCCATGGCAAGCTTGGTGGCTTCCGGTACCGAAAGCTCAGGATGGTGTTCCATGGTGGCTTCGACATTTTCCACCACCACAATCGCATCATCCACCACAATGCCAATGGCAAGCACCATGGCCAGCAGGGAGACCGTATTGGCCGAATAGCCCATGGCGTTCAGCACCGCGAAGGTGCTGATCAGGCTGACCGGGACCGCGATCAGCGGAATGATGGTGGCGCGGATCGAGCCCAGGAACAGGAAGACCACAATCACCACCAGCACAAAGGCTTCCAGCAGTGTCTTGATCACCTCATGAATCGTGAGCTTCACGAATAATGTGGTGTCATAGGTCACCTCATAGCCAAGCCCGGCGGGAAAGCGTGTTGCCAATTGGCGCATGGTGGCGCCGACAGCTTCCGCAACACCAACCGCATTGGCGCCCGGTGAGAGGAAAATCTGGATCAGCAGCGCGGCACCACCATTCAGCCGCGTATCCACATCCTGGTTCCAGGCACCAAGTTCCAGCCGCGCCACATCGCGCACACGGAGCACACTGCCATCCGGATTGGCGCGGATGATGATGGCGCCAAACTCATCCGTGGTGACCAGCCGGCCCGTCGTGGTGATATTGAGCTGATAGGATGTATCCTGACTCATGGGCTGGGCGCCAATGCGCCCGAGCGGTGCCACCTGGTTCTGCTTCTGGATCGCGCCAATCACATCGGCCGGGGTCAGGCCAAGCGCTGTCAGGCGATCCGTCTGGAACCAGATGCGCATGGAATAATCGCGCGTGCCGAACATCTGCGCGTCACCCACGCCGGGCACGCGGCGCAAAGCATCCAGCACATTGATCGTCGCATAATTGCTGATGAAGAGCGTATCGAGCGACCCATCGGTGGAGCGGATGGTGATCACCTGCAGCATCGCCGATGATTTCTTGCGCACCGTCAGGCCAAGGCGTTGCACTTCCTGCGGCAATTGTGCCAGCGCCAATTGCGCGCGGTTATTAACATTGGTGGTGTTCTGATCCGGGTCCGATCCCACGCGGAAGGAGACATTCAGCGTATAGGAACCATCATTGCCGCTGGTGGATTGCATATAGATCATGCCATCCACGCCATTGATCTGGCTCTCAAGCGGCTGCGCGACGGTTGCTTCCACCACCTCAGAAGACGCGCCTGGGAAATTGGCGGTCACCGAAACCTGGGGCGGCACGATATCGGGGAATTGCGCCACCGGAATGCGCAGCAGCGAAATCAGGCCGGCAATGGTTGTCAGGATCGCGACAACAATCGCGAAGCGCGGGCGGTCAACGAATAGTTTTGAAATCATGGCGCGTCAGCCCCGCCTTGGTGCGGCGCCAGGCATGGCACCACTTGGCGAGCTTGGTGCCGGCTGCGGGGCAACTGTCGCGCCGGGGCGCGCACGCTGCGCGCCTTCGGTGATCACCAATTGGCCAATCTCCAGCCCTTCGGTCACCACCAATTGGCCGCCAAGCCCGCGCGTTGTCTTCACGCGCTTGACCTCCACCTTGTTCTCGGCGCCGACCACAAGAACAAAGCTGCCGGCCTGGTCTATCTGCAAGGCGGATTGCGGAATGACGATGGCCTGTTCCGGGTCGCCCGCTTCGACCACTACGGTCACCGCCTGGCCATCCACCAGCAGCTTTTGTGGATTGGCGATCATGGCCAGCACCAGCACGGAATCGGTGGCACGATTGGTCGTGACATCGATGAAGTCAAAGCGGCCCGTACTGTCCAGCATGGACCCATCGGGCAGGCGCACGCGCACCTTGATGCGCTCCGCGCCATCGGTGCCGCCTTCACGGCGGACTTGCAGCAATTGCCGCTGCGTGACGGGGAAGCTGATGCGGATCGGGTCGTCACGCACAATCGTGACCAGCGTGCCCGTGCTTGGGCTCACGACATTGCCGGGGCTGAGCGGCGAACGCCCCGCGCGGCCATCAAAGGGCGCGCGGATTTCGGTATAGTCGTAATTGATCTGGGCCTGCTGCAATTGCGCCTCAGCAGCGGCGACCTTGGCCTTGGCTTCGGCCTCGGCCGTGATCCGGTCATCCAGCGTTGCTTGCGGAATGGCGTTGGTTTTCACCAATTCGCGCCCGCGCGTCACCTGGGTGGTGGCATTGGCCAGATCGGCGCGCGCGCTATCAAGCTGCGCGCGGCGGAGTGCCACTTCGGCCGCGAAGGGTGGCTGTTCCAGGGTGAACAGCAATTGCCCGGCCTTCACGGCGTCACCTTCATTGAAATGCCGCGTCTGCAAAAAACCCGTGACGCGCGCCACAATGTCAACGCGGTCAATCGCTTCCACACGGCCAATGAAATCGGCGCCCTTGCTGATGGGCTGGCGTTCCACGCGGCTGACGAAAACCGCGGCCGGCGGGGCGGCGGCCTGCTGGCGGGCTGGGGCGGTTTCTTCCTTACATCCGGGCAAAACCGGCAGGACCAAAGCCAGCATCACCGGTAGCGCCAGGCGCGCCGCGCCCTTCTGGTCACGCAAAGCCATGGTGGTCATTCTCCCTCAACCAAGCCGCGGCCGAAGGCCGCTCGATAAATCTCGCCAGAACGCTAACAGGCTTGCGCGGGCCTGGGTAGCTTCGCGCCGGCGCCGTTTCCCGGCATGGCAATCCGCGCTACAGCAGGCTTGATGACGCGCGAAGCCCATCCCCGATGCTCAAGCGGCTGATCCGCCATCCTGCCGCCCAGGCGCTGCTGGCGTGGCTGATCGGGCTTTATCTGCGGCTGATCTGGGCCACCACGCGCTGGCAGCTTGAAGGCGCCGAACACGCCAAGGTGAAGCCGGGGGAACCTTTGATCCTCGCCTTTTGGCATGAATGCCTGCCGCTCGCCGCGCAGGGCTGGCGGCTGATGGGCCGGCATATCCCGGCCGTTTCGGGGCTGCGGGCGCAGGCGCTGATTTCGCGGCACCGGGATGGGCGGTTGATCGCGCGCGCGGTCGCACCTTTTGATGTTGAGGTTGTGCATGCCTCCTCATCAAAAGGTGGGGCGGCGGGGCTCCGCCAGCTTTTGCGGGTGCTGGAAGGCGGCGGGGTTGCGGTGATCACGCCCGATGGCCCGCGCGGCCCGGCACGACAAGCCGCCCCAGGCATTGCCCAGCTTGCGGCCTTGGCAGGGCTGCCGGTGCTGGCTTGCGGGGCAGCGTCGTCACGCATGCGCCGCGCGCGCTCCTGGGACCGCATGCGTTTTCCGCTGCCCTTTGCCCGTGCCGTGGTGGTGATCGAAGCACCCATCACCGTGCCGCGCGAAGACCCGGCCAGCGCCTTGCCGGCCATCACCGCGGCGCTCAACCGCGCGACGGAACGCGCCGATCAGGCGGTGGCGCGATGACGCCGCCCAGCCTTTCTGCGCGCATCCTGGCCGGCGGCTGGGCGCTGATCGCCAGCGCTTTGGCGCCCTTGCTACCGTTTTATCTTCGGCGCCGTGTCGCCAAGGGGAAGGAAATCGCCGAGCGTCTGTCCGAACGCCAGGGCCATGGCGCGGCCCGCCCGGTGGGCCGGCTGGTCTGGTGCCATGCCGCGAGCAATGGGGAGACATTGTCCCTGCTACCCGTGCTCGAAGCCTTGGCGAAGCAGGATCCAGCGCTGTCCTTCCTGGTCACCACCGGCACGGTCACTTCCGCGCGCTTGCTCGACCAAAGGCTTTCGCCGGAACTGGCGCCGCGCACGCAACATCGTTTTCTGCCCTTGGATGTGCCGCGCTGGGTGGCGCGGTTTCTGGCGGGCTGGCGGCCTGATCTGGCCGTGATCGTGGAATCCGAACTCTGGCCCAATATGCTGGCGGCAGCCGGCCGGCAGGGCGTGCCCATGGCGCTGATCAATGCGCGCATGTCGGCGCGCTCGGCCAAAGCCTGGGGCTGGGCGCCGGGTTTCGCGCGGGGCTTGCTTGGGCGTTTCGGGCTGATCCTGGCGCAGACGGAGGCCGATGCGGCGCGGTTTTCGGCGCTGGCCGGGCGTGCGGTGCCCTGCTGGGGGAACCTGAAATACGCCGCGCCGCCCTTGCCGGCTGATCCCGCCGAACTGGCGCGGCTGAAAGCAGCCTGGGCAGGGCGGGCGGTTTGGCTCGCCGCCAGTACTCATCCGGGGGAGGATGAAATCATCCTCGCCGCGCATCGGCTGCTGGCGCCGGCGCATCCCGGCTTGCTGACGGTGATTGTGCCGCGCCATCCGCCGCGCGGGCCGGATATCGCGGGTTTGGCGGGGGATTTGCCGGTGGCGCGGCGTGGGGCAGGGCAGGAAGCCGGGGCAGGGGTGGCGGTTTATGTCGCGGATACGCTTGGCGAATTGGGCTTATTCTACCGCTTGGCACGCGTGGCGCTGATCGGCGGGTCGTTGGTGCCGCATGGTGGGCAGAACCCGCTGGAAGCCGCGCGGCTTGGCTGCCCCATCATCACCGGCCCGCATCACTTCAATTTCAGCGAAATCATCGCGCGGCTGAGCGCTGCCCGTGGCTTGGTGGAAACCCCGGATGGGCCGGGGGCGGCGGAAGCACTCGCCACCCATGTCGCGCCCTTACTGGCCGACCCAGCCGCCGGGCAGGCCATGGCTGGGGCGGCAGCGTCGCTCGCCCAGGATGAAGCTGGCTTGCCAGAACGCATCGCGACAAGCCTGTTGCCCTTGATCCGCCCGGCGCGGTAGCATCCCCCGTCCGGGAAGGACCGAACCCAAGAGGATTTGCTCAGGCCCCCACCGCAAAGACGGCGAAGCCGCGCGGAGCAGGAAGCCACAGGAAAAGTCATCCTTGCCGTGCGCGCCACCTCGGCGATGCCGGCATTGCGGAAGGTTTGAACGGTTTCAACTGATGCGAGCGCCTGAATTCTGGAGCAGTAAGCCTGGTGTGGCGGCAGCCTTGCTCTCGCCCATTGCGGCGCTTTACGCGGCAACCACCGCGCGGCGCATGGCGCGCCCGGGGCAGAAGCTTGCCTTGCCGGTGATCTGCTGCGGCAATGCGACGGCGGGCGGTGCAGGCAAAACCACCGTCGCGCTTGATCTGGGCGAAAGGCTTCGCGCGCGCGGCTTGGCGCCGCATTTCCTGTTGCGTGGCTATGGCGGCAAGCTGAAAGGCCCGGCCAGTGTTGACCCCGCCGCCCATGACAGCCGCGCCGTGGGGGATGAAGCCTTGCTGCTGGCCGCCCTTGCACCGACCTGGGTTTCGGCAGACCGTGCGGCGGGTGGCGCGGCGGCGGAAGGGGCTGGGGCGCAGGCTATCATCATGGATGATGGGTTGCAGAACCCGACACTCGAAAAAACGCTCTCGCTGCTGATCATTGATGGGTCATATGGGTTTGGAAATGGCCGGGTGATCCCATCCGGACCGCTGCGCGAACCGGTGGCCGCTGCCGCCGCGCGCTGCCAGGCCGCCGTGCTGATCGGGGAGGATGAGACCGGCGCGCTGGCGCATCTGCCGCCCGGCTTGCCGGTGCTGCGCGCCCGCTTGGTGCCGGGGCCGGAGGCGGCGGCTTTGGCCGGCAAGCCCGTGGTGGCGTTTTGCGGCATCGCCAATCCGCGCAAATTCTTCTCAACGCTTCAGGAAGCCGGCGCTGTGCTGGCCGCGCGCCATCCCTTCGCGGATCACTACCCCTTCGATGACCAGGAAATCCGCGATATCCTGACCGAGGCGGAAAAGCTCCGCGCCATTCCGGTAACCACGCGCAAGGATATTGTGCGCATCCCGCCCGCCTTGCGCAGCGGCATTCAGGTGGTGAGCATTGCGCTGGCCTGGGATGACCCAGCGGAGATTGAGGCGCTGCTGGACAGGGCTATTCCAGGAAAAACTTGACAAACCGTCCGGACGGTATAGTTAAGGGGCATGGATGGAACCACCCCCGGCGCTGAGCGTTTTCAAGCCAAGCCCCTTGGCTTGGCGCCTCGGAAAACGCGATCAACCAATAAATCGGAGCAGATTGGCGACGCGAGTGCGTTGCCAATCTGCCCGGATGCACCAACGCGCATCCTGGATGCGGCTGAAAACCTGATCATCGCGCGCGGCGTCGCCGCGATGACGCTCGAAGCCGTGGCGCGCGAAGCCGGGGTGTCCAAGGGCGGTTTGCTGTATCACTTCGCCTCCAAGGAGGTGCTGTTGGAAGCGCTGCTCGGCCGGCTTGCCGCCTTCATTGCCCAGGAATTCGCGGCCTGCGTCGCCACCCAGCCGGAAGGGCCGGGGCGCGTGGCGCGGTCCATGCTGGAATGGGGTTTTGGCGAGGGCGAGATGGCCTGCAATGAACGCCATCAGCGCGCCGGCGCGGTCTTTCTGGCGGCCTTCCATCATGACCCCGCGCTTTTGGCGCCGATGCGCGCCGTGATTGCGGAAATGCGCGCGGCAGTTGCCGCTGATGGCCTGCCGCCTGGTCATGGCGCGGCCATTGTGGCGGCAGGCGATGGGCTGTTCATGGCGCGGCTATTCAGCCTCTACACGCCAAGTTCCGAAGAATTGGCGGAAATGCGCGCCGCACTTTCGGGGCTTTTGGGGGTGCGGCCATGACACTGCGCGGCAAGATCATCGCTGGGCTGCTGTTGCTTGGCATTGGCGGCGGCGTTTTTTGGCAATTGCGCGCGAGCCCGCCGCCCCCAGTGACTAGCCCACCCGCGGCTGCCACTGGCCCGATTGGTGTCGGTGCCTTGGGTCGGGTTGAACCTGCTTCGCGCATTCGCCGGCTCAATCAACCGGGCGGCATGGCGGTGACGCGGCTTGATCGCCTGCTGGTCGCTGAAGGGGCGGAAGTCACGCAGGGCCAATTGCTCGCGGAATTTGCCGATGCCGGCATGAAGGATGCCGCCGCCGCCCAGGCCGAAGCCAGCTTGGCCGAGGCCGAAGCGCAGCTCGCCCGGCTGCGCGCCGCCGGCAGGCCCTCAGAGATCGAGGCGCAGCGCGCCCGCATTGAAGCCATCACCGCGCAACAAGAAATCGCTTTGCGTGATGCCGAGCGCGCCGAGCGCCTGGTGCCGACCGGGGCGGGCGCCATCGCAACCGCCGATCGCAGCCGCGCCACCGCAACACGGTTGGCCGCCGAAAAGCGCGAAGCCATGGCGGCCCTGGATTCGCTGCTCACATCGCGGCCCGAGGATATCGCTTTGGCCGAAGCGCGCGTTGCTGGCGCGCGGGCGGCAGTGGCCAAGGCGTTTGCTGATGCCGAATTGGCCCGCGTGCGCGCGCCGATTGCGGGCACGGTCTTGCGCATTTTCGTCCGTCCCGGTGATCAGGTGGGCGCGGATGGCGTACTGGAAATCGCTGATCTTTCCAGGCTTGAGATCGTGGCCGATGTCTATGAAACCGATCTGCCGCGCGTGCGCCAGGGTGCCGCGGCGGAAGTGGTGGTGCCAGGTGAAGCGCAACGCTTCGCCGCGCGGGTAAGCGATATCGGCTGGACCGTGCGGCGCCAGACCCAGGCCAGCAATGACCCCGTGGCGGCGGTGGATGCGCGCACCGTGGAAGTGCGCCTGACGCTGGAGGAGGCCGGCGCGGCCGCCTTGCGTCGGCGATCCAATATGCAGGTGCAGGTGGCGATCCGGCCATGAATGCGCTGACGGAGAATTTGCCTGCGCCGACAGTGGCTTCTGCGCCGGCACCGCGCAGCAAGGGGCGTGTTTCGCTGCTTGAATGGTTCTGGCTGCCCGCGCGGCTGGCGACGCGCCAGCTTTTCTTTGAACGCGCGCGGCTGCTTTCCGCCATTGCGGGCGTGATGTTCGCGGCCGTGCTGGTCTTCATGCAGCTTGGCTTTCGCGCAGCCTTGTTTGACAGCGCGACCAGGCTTTACGCCGCCATGGAAGCGGAATTATTCCTGATGAATCCGCTCACCATGGCGAGCTTCCGGCCAGAGACCATGCCGCGCATCCGTGCCCATCAGGCGCTTGCGCTCCCGGAAGTGGCACAGGCCGTGCCGGTTTATCTGACACAGCTTTCCTGGCGCAATCCGGAAACCGGCGCCAAGCGCGCCATTCAGTTGATCGGCTTTGATGTTGAAGCGGGTGCCATGCGTTTTGAAGGCCTCGATAAGATATCGGATGCGCTGCGGCAGGTGGATACGGTTGGGTTTGATGTGCGTTCGCGCCCGGAATTTGGTGATGTGGCCAAGAAACTCGCCGAAGGCGGTCCGTTTGAGGTGCAGATCGGCAATCGCATGATGCGCCTTGTGGGTCTTGTGGAAATCGGCCCTTCCTTCGGCGCCGATGGCAATCTGGTGATGAGTGAGGTGAATTTTCGCCGCTTGGTGCGCGACCGCAATCAAGCCAATGTTGATCTGATTGCCATCCGCCTGATGCCCGGTGCCGATATTCAGGCCGCCAAGGAAAGGCTCAAGGCGTTATTGCCAGGCGATATCCGGGTGCTGACGCAGCCGCAATTGGTGGCACACGAACGCCATTACTGGGAAACCGCCACCGCGATCGGCTTCATTTTCGGCTTTGGCAGCATCATGGGGCTGATTGTCGGCATGGTGATTGTCTATCAGATCCTGTTCAGCGATATCGCCAATCACTTGCGCGAATATGCGACGCTGAAGGCGATTGGCTATTCCAATTTCTATCTGGCGCGGGTGGTCATGGCCTCGGCGCTGATCCTGGCGGTGTTTGGATTTACGCCGGGGTTTTTGGCATCGCTTTGGGTGTATGAATTCGTCGGCGCCGCCACCTTCCTGCCGCTTGGCATGACCTGGGACCGCGCCATCACCGTATTCCTCATGATCTTTGGCATGTGCGCGCTGGCGGGCTTGCTTGC
>JADCFR010000438.1 GCA_020249415.1 Roseomonas sp.
ACGAAAGCATAAGGCCGGCTGGTCAGGGCGCCGACCGGGCAGATATCAATCAGATTGCCGGAAAGCTCAGAGGTCAGCGCCTTTTCCACATAGGTGCCGATTTCCATATTCTCACCGCGATTGGTGCCGCCCAATTCCGGTGTGCCGGCAACCTCGGCAGCAAAGCGCACGCAGCGCGTGCATTGAATGCAGCGCGTCATCACAGTTTTGATGAGCGGGCCGATATTCTTGTCCTTCACCGCCCGCTTGGCTTCGCCGTAACGCGATTTGTCATGGCCATAGGCATAGGCTTGGTCCTGCAAATCACACTCACCGCCCTGGTCGCAGATCGGGCAATCCAGCGGGTGGTTGATCAGCAGAAATTCCATGACACCGCGCCGCGCATTGCGCACCACGGGGGTATCGGTGAACACCTTCATCCCATCCATCACCGGATAGGCGCAGGAAGCGACCGGCTTTGGTGCCTTTTCCACTTCCACCAGGCACATGCGGCAATTGCCGGCGACACTCAGGCGTTCATGATAGCAAAAGCGCGGGATTTCCTTGCCCGCCGCTTCGCAGGCTTGCAGCACGGAAGACCCGTTCGGGACTTCCACTTCAATGCCATCAACCGTGACCTTCGCCATGGCGCTTACTCCGCCGCCTGAGGCAGCGCATGGCGCCGCTTATAATCACGAATGCGTTCTTCCATCAGCGGGCGGAAATGCCGGATCAGCCCCTGCACCGGCCAGACGCCACCATCAGCCAAGGCGCAAATCGTATGGCCTTCAATGCGGCGCGTGACGTTTTCCAGCACGTCAATTTCCTCGATCTCCGCATTGCCTTCCACCATGCGGTCCATCATGCGCTTTTGCCAGCCCATGCCTTCGCGGCAGGGTGTGCATTGGCCGCAGCTTTCATGCTTGTAGAAGGCCGCGAGGCGCGCAATCGCCTTGATCACATCGGTGGATTTATCCATCACAATCACGCCCGCCGTGCCAAGGCCCGAACGGTGTTCGCGCAGCGCATCGAAATCCATCAGCACATCATCGCAGATGTGCTTCGGCAGCAGCGGCGTGGAAGAACCGCCCGGAATGACACACAGCAGATTATCCCAACCGCCGCGCACACCGCCGGCATAGCGTTCAATCAGCTCCCGCATTGGGATGCTCATTTCAGCTTCCACATTGCAGGGGTTGTTCACATGGCCCTGGATGCAGAAAATTTTCGTGCCCGAATTTTTGGGCCGCCCGAAGGATGAAAACCATTCCGGCCCGCGGCGCAAAATCTCTGGCACCACCGCGATGGTTTCAACATTATTCACCGTGGTCGGGCAGCCATAAAGCCCGACCGCCGCCGGGAAAGGCGGCTTCAGGCGCGGCATGCCCTTCTTGCCTTCCAGGCTTTCGATCAGCGCAGTTTCCTCACCGCAAATATAGGCGCCCGCGCCGCGATGCACGTAAAGATCGAAATCCCAACCAGACCCCGCCGCATTCCGGCCGAGCAGGCCAGCCTCATAGGCTTCCTGGATCGCCGCTTCCAGCACGACGCTTTCATTGTAGTATTCACCGCGGATATAGATGTAGCCGGCATGCGCGCCCATGGCGAAACCGGCGATCAGGCAGCCTTCGATCAGCGTATGCGGATCATGGCGGATAATGTCGCGGTCCTTGCAGGTGCCGGGTTCTGATTCATCCGCATTCACCACAAGGTAGGAAGGCCGGCCATCCGATTGCTTCGGCATGAAGGACCACTTCATGCCGGTCGGGAAACCCGCACCGCCGCGGCCACGCAGGCCGGAATTCTTCACATCCTCAATCACCGCATCGCGGCCACGCGCGATGATGGCCGCCGTGCCATCCCAATTCCCGCGCATGCGCGCCGCCGCCAGATTCCAGGGCTGACGACCATAAAGGTTCTGGAAAATCCGGTCCTTGTCTGAAAGGGCCATCCTATTCATCCCCCCGCCCGGTCAAAACGGTCTGTTCGCCCGCCGGGGCGCTGGCCATGCGGCCAATGGCGCTGCCGGGCTTTGGCCTTTCGCCGCGCTTGAAGGCTTCCAACAGCTTCACCGTGCTCTCATAATCAAGATCTTCATAGTAATCGTCATCAATTTGCAGAATGGGCGCATTCACGCAGGCGCCGAGGCATTCCACTTCCGTCAGCGTAAACACGCCATCCGCACTGGTATCGCCAACGCCCTTCAAGCCGCCAGCATCCTTGCAGGCGCGCAGCACATCATCCGAACCGCGCAGCATGCAGGGGGTGGTGCCGCAAAGCTGCAAATGATGCCGCCCGATCGGCTTCATGTTGAACATGAAATAAAAGGTCGCGACTTCATAAACGCGGATCGGCGGCATGGAAAGCCGATCAGCGATCACATCCATCGCCACCCGCGGCACCCAGGCGCTGCCGGTCAGCCGCCCCATCTGACGCTGCGCGACATAAAGCAGCGGGATCACCGCGCTGGCCTGCTTGCCTTCCGGATAGCGCTTCAGAATCGTCGCAATCTTGGCCTCGCTTTCGGCATCAAAAGCGAAGCTGTCTGGTTCCTTGTGGGCAGGCGCGCTCACCGGTCAATTTCCCCAAAGACGATATCAAGAGAACCAATGACGGACACCGCATCGGCCAGCATATGCCCTTTTGAGAGCACTTCCATCGCCTGCAAATGCGCATAGCCAGGGGCGCGAATTTTGCAGCGATAGGGTTTGTTGGTGCCATCCGCTACCAGATAGACGCCAAACTCACCCTTCGGCGCTTCCACCACGGAATAGGTCGAACCGGCCGGCACGTGATAGCCTTCCGTATAGAGCTTGAAGTGATGGATCAGCGCTTCCATGGAACGCTTCATCTCACCACGTTGCGGCGGCGCGATCTTGTTATCCATCAGCTTGATCGGGCCCGGCTTCATCTGCTTCAGGCATTGATCAATGATCTTGAGGCTCTCGCGCATTTCCAACATGCGCACCAGATAGCGGTCATAGCAATCGCCGCGCGTGCCAACCGGCACGTCAAACTCCATCCGGTCATACACGTCATAAGGCTGACTTTTGCGCAGATCCCAAGCGCAGCCCGAAGCGCGTAGGCATGGCCCGCTGAAGCCCCAGGCCATGGCCTGTTCCGCACTCATGATCCCAATATCAACCGTGCGCTGCTTGAAGATGCGATTTTCCGTGAGCAGCCCTTCAAGGTCTTTCAAAAACTCCGGAAATTTCTTGGCCCAGGCAGCGATCTTGTCTTCCAGCCCCGCCGGCAAATCCTTCGCAACGCCACCCGGGCGGAAGTAATTCGCGTGGTAATGGCTGCCCGAGACTGCCTCGTAAAACTCAAGCAAGGTCTCGCGCTGCTCAAAGCCCCAAAGTGCCGGCGTGATGGCGCCGCAATCCAGCGCATAGGTGGTGATATTGAGCAAATGGTTCAGCACACGCGTCAATTCGCTGAACAGCACGCGGATATATTGCGCACGTTCCGGCGCTTCGATCCCCAAAAGCCGCTCAGTGCCGAGAGCAAAAGCATGCTCCATGCACATCGGGCTCACGTAATCCAGCCGATCAAAATACGGCAGCGCCTGGATATAGGTTTTGTGTTCGATTAGCTTTTCGGTGCCGCGATGCAGCAGGCCGATATGCGGATCGGCACGTTCCACCACCTCACCCTTCATTTCCAGGATCAGGCGCAACACGCCATGCGCGGCGGGGTGCTGCGGGCCGAAATTGATGGTGTGGCTATCGCCTTCAATGGTGTGGCGTACCGTCTCGGGCGCTTCGCCCGCAATGGCAATGGCCTGGCTCTGGCTCATGCCGGCCCCTCCAGACGGTTCAGATGCACTTTTTCATCCCCGGGCAGCGTGGTCATACCTTCCCAAGGGCTCAAGAAATCAAAGCTGCGGAAATCCTGTTGCAGCGTGACGGGCTGATAAACCACGCGCTGCTGTTCCGAATCGTAACGCACTTCAACATGGCCCGTGAGCGGGAAATCCTTGCGCAGCGGATGGCCCTCAAAACCGTAATCCGTCAGCAACCGGCGCAAATCCGGCTGACCGGCGAAGACCACGCCATACATGTCCCAGGTCTCACGCTCATACCAGGTGGCGCTTGGCCAAATCTCAGCGACGGAAGGCACCGGCGCGGCGCCATCGGTTGTCACCGAAACGCGGATGCGGCGGTTCTCGGCAAGACTCAGCAGGTTATAGACAACCTCAAACCGCTCAGCCCGTTCGGGCCAATCCACGCCGCAAATATCCATGCATTGTTCGAAGGAAAAACGCGGATCGTCACGCAGCATCAGCATCAAAGGCAGAAGCTGATCGCGATTGGCCTGCACGGCCAATTCTGCCCCGCCCCGCGCCAAGGTGAACCCCGTCACCGCGCCCTGCGGCGCCGCGGCAGCAATCGCAGCGCCCAGTGTCTTCAACGGATTTTCCGCCACCGCGTCCGCGGCCTCAGGCAATTGCTCAGCCACGGAGGATGGTCCCTGTCCTGCGGATTTTTTTCTGCAATTGCAGAATGCCATAGACCAAGGCTTCGGCCGTGGGCGGGCAGCCGGGCACATAGATATCCACCGGCACCACGCGATCACAGCCGCGCACAACGCTGTAGGAGTAATGGTAATACCCGCCGCCATTGGCGCAGGAACCCATGGAAATCACCCAGCGCGGTTCCGACATCTGGTCGTAAACCTTGCGCAGCGCCGGCGCCATTTTATTGGTAAGCGTGCCGGCAACGATCATCACATCCGATTGCCGGGGCGACCCGCGCGGAATGATGCCGAAGCGGTCCAAATCATAGCGCGCCATATAGGCATGGATCATGGGCACTGCGCAGCACGCCAGACCAAAGGTCATCGGCCAAAGGCTGCCGGTGCGCGCCCAATTCACCACCTTATCCAGATTGGCGACAATGAAACCCTTTTCGGTGATTTCATCGCCAACCGCCTTCACCACCGCATCCTGTGTGGCGCCGGGCGGCAGGGCCTGTTTGTTCCAGGAAAGTTCGGAAGCGCCGCTCATCTCATTCCCAATCCAGCGCGCCTTTGCGCCATTCATAGACGAAGCCAATCGTCAGCACGAAAAGAAAGGCCATCATGGACCCGAAACCGAGCCAACCAATGGCACCGAGCGACACCGCCCAGGGAAACAGGAAGGCCACTTCCAGATCGAAAATGATGAAAAGGATCGCCACCAGATAGAAGCGCACATCGAATCGGCGCCGCGTATCGTCAAAGGGCGCAAAGCCGCATTCATAAGTGGAAAGCTTTTCGGCATAGGGCTTCTGCCGCGCCGCCAGCATGGCGCCAGCAACCATCGCAATCGCGATTCCCGCCGCTATGCCCAGGAAAACGAGCACAGGAAAATACGTGGCCAGCAAGGGCTGGGTCATGGCTTCCTCAACTCTGGCGCCCCCAAAGGCCTGGGGGCGCGTTATGGCCTGCCCACGGTTTTTACCGCATTGCAGCGAAGCGAGATTACCCCCGCTTTGCAGAATGTGCCATAGGGCATTCAGCCGTAAATTCAAGATGCTGAGATAGAGCATCCCGGTTACGAAAGCATGATTACCAAATTACATTTCTGAGGAAGAGTGGCGCGAGTGACGGGGCTCGAACCCGCGACCTTCGGCGTGACAGGCCGACGCTCTAACCAACTGAGCTACACCCGCATTCCATGCGTAAGTCGCTGATAGGACGCCTGCCCAGGTGGTGTCAAGGCAAGGCTTGAAAGACTGGTGGGCGCTGACGGGGTCGAACCGCCGACATCCTGTGTGTAAGACAGGCGCTCTACCGCTGAGCTAAGCGCCCCACCGGAAACACAATTAGCATAGCGGCCGGGCCCTTGCTGACCCGGCCAAATCACCAAGCCCGCGGGCTCAGTTCACCGCATCCTTGAGGCCCTTGCCGACCTTGAAGCGCACTGCGACGCTGGCGGGGATTTTGAGTTCCGCACCCGTGCGCGGATTGCGCCCGATGCTGGCAGCGCGCTTGGCGGCGGCAAAGGTGCCGAAGCCCATCAGGCGCACTTCGCCATCCTGCTTGAGGCCCGCAGTGATCGAATCGAACACCGCATCCACGGCCTCGGCGGCCTTTTCCTTGGTCATATCAGCCGCCTTGGCGACAGCCGCGACCAGTTCCTGTTTGTTCACGGAAACATCCTTTCCAGGTGATGAAACGACTTGAGCGCGAAACGACCGATCAGCCATACGCCGGAGGGGTGAACGTGTCGCGAGAAGCCCGCGCCTCTCTACACGTCACCCCTTTCCGCCGCAAATGGCAGAAAGACCGCTCCCGCCCGGTTAGTGCGGCAGCGCGGCGCCCGCGGCCGATTCGGGCTTTTGCGGCGGCGCTTCCACTGGCTCTTCCCAGGCGATTGCCTCGGGCTTGCGGGCCAGGGCGCGCATGATCACCTCATCCACATGGGACACCGGGTTGATGTCCAGCCCCTTCTTCACGCTTTCCGGTATATCGGCCAGGTCCTTTTCATTTTCTTTCGGAATGAAAACGGTCTTGATGCCGGCCCGCATCGCCGCCAGCAGCTTTTCCTTGAGCCCGCCAATCGGCAAGACGCGCCCGCGCAGCGTAATCTCCCCGGTCATGGCAACATCGCGCCGGACCGGAATGCCCGTAAGCACCGAGACAATGCTGGTCGCCATGGCAATACCGGCAGAAGGCCCGTCCTTCGGCGTGGCGCCTTCCGGCACATGCACATGCAGATCGCGCTTTTCAAACAGCGTCGGCTTGATGCCGAAGCTGGTTGAGCGGCTCCGCACATAGGACATGGCAGCAGAGACACTTTCCTGCATCACATCGCCAAGCTTGCCCGTCTGTTTCACATTGCCCTTGCCCGGCAGCAGCACGGATTCGATGGTGAGGATCTCGCCACCCACTTCCGTCCAGGCCAAGCCGGTGACAACGCCGACCATATCCTCGGCCTCGGCCTCGCCGTAGCGGAACTTCCGGACACCGGCGAATTTCTCAAGATTCTTCGGCGTGATCGCGACCTTCTTCGCCTTTTTGGAGACAATCTCCTTCACCGCCTTGCGCGCCAGACCCGCGATTTCGCGCTCCAGGTTACGCACGCCGGCTTCACGCGTGTAGTAGCGGATCAGGTCACGAATGGCGGCATCGGCCAAAGTCCATTCGCCTTCCTTGAGCCCATTCGCCTCGCTCACCTTCGCAAGCAAATGGCGCTTGGCGATTTCGACCTTCTCATCCTCCGTATAGCCGGGGATGCGAATGATCTCCATGCGATCCAGCAAGGGCTGCGGCATACGGAGCGAATTCGCCGTGGTCACGAACATTACATCCGAAAGATCATAATCCACTTCCAGATAATGATCTGCGAAGGTGCTGTTCTGCTCAGGATCCAGCACTTCCAGCAACGCTGACGAAGGATCACCGCGCCAATCCGCGCCCAGCTTGTCAATTTCATCGAGCAGGAAAAGCGGGTTGGAGGTTTTCGCCTTCTTCATCCCCTGAATGACCTTGCCGGGCATGGACCCGATATAGGTCCGGCGATGGCCGCGCACTTCCGCCTCATCCCGCACACCGCCCAAGGACATGCGCACAAAATTCCGCCCCGTCGCCTTGGCGATGGATTTGCCGAGCGAGGTCTTGCCGACCCCAGGCGGCCCCACCAGGCACAGGATCGGGCCGCGAATCTTCGGCGAACGAGACTGCACCGCCAAATATTCGATGATGCGTTCCTTCACCTTCTCAAGCCCATAGTGATCGGCATCAAGAACCTTCTCCGCCGCCACAATGTCCTTGCGCACCCGGCTTTGCTTCTTCCAGGGGATGGACAGCATCCAATCCAGGTAATTGCGCACCACGGTCGCTTCCGCGCTCATGGGGCTCATGCTGCGAAGCTTCTTGACCTCAGCGAGCGCCTTTTCGCGCGCTTCCTTGGAGAATTTGGTGGCTTTGATCTTGGCTTCAATTTCGGCGATTTCGTCCTTGCCGTCTTCGCCTTCGCCAAGCTCCTTCTGGATCGCCTTCAACTGTTCGTTCAGGTAATATTCGCGCTGCGTCTTTTCCATCTGCCGCTTCACGCGGCTGCGGATGCGCTTTTCTACCTGCAGCACGCCGATCTCGCCCTCCATATGGGCGAAGACCTTCTCGAGCCGCGCCGCGACCGAGGGCAGTTCCAGCAATTCCTGCTTTTCGGGGATTTTGAGCCCGAGATGGGATGCAATGGTATCCGCCAGCTTCGATGCATCTTCGATCTGATTGACCGAAACCAGCACCTCAGGCGCGATCTTCTTGTTCAGCTTGATGTATTGTTCGAATTGCGCAACCACGGTGCGCGCCAGCGCTTCCGTCTCACGCCCTTCCACCGGCGGTTCTTCGATCTTTTCGACAAAGGCTTCGAAATAGGGCGCGGTTTCCTTATAGCCGGCCACGCGCGCGCGCCGCCCGCCTTCGACCAGCACCTTCACCGTGCCATCGGGCAGCTTCAGCAATTGCAGCACCGTGGAAATCGTGCCGATCTGGAACAGATCATCGGCACCCGGATCATCCTGGCCGGCATTCTTCTGGGCGACCAGCAGGATTTGCTTGTCGTCCTTCATCACCGCTTCCAGGGCGCGCACGGATTTCTCCCGGCCCACGAAAAGCGGCACGATCATATGCGGAAAAACAACGATATCCCGCAACGGCAGAACGGGAAGGATATCGCCACGCAATGTTTCAGTCATGTGACCTCACTATGGACAGTCGGCACCCGGCCTGCCCAAGGGCGGCTCAGGCGGGGCGTCTGGTAGGTTATTTTGGACCTTGCGGACGCCCCCACAAGGTCTTGACAGGGGTGGCTCAGGCTGAAGATTGCTCTGCGGCGCGTTCGCCATAAATGAACAGCGGCTGGGCGCGGCCCTCGGCCACTTCGCGGTTCACCACAACCTCCTCCACCGTCTCAAGCCCGGGCAATTCGAACATGGTGTCAAGCAGGATGGTTTCCATGATGGAACGCAAGCCCCGCGCGCCGGTCTTGCGCTGAATGGCCCGCGTGGCAACAGCGCGCAGCGCATCCTCGGTGAAGGTCAGTTTGGCGCCTTCCATTTCAAACAGGCGACCATATTGCTTGACCAGCGCATTCTTGGGCTTGGTCAGGATTTCGATCAGCGCCTTTTCGTCCAGATCTTCGAGCGTTGCCAGTACCGGCAGGCGGCCGATGAATTCCGGGATCAGGCCGAATTTCAGCAAATCCTCGGGCTCCACCTCGCGCAGAATGGCCCCGGTGCGGCGTTCATCCGGGTCGCGCACATCAGCGCCGAAGCCAATGCCCGAGCCCTTGCCGCGGGCGCTGATGATCTTTTCAAGCCCGGCAAAGGCGCCGCCGCAAATGAACAGGATATTCGATGTATCCACTTGCAGGAATTCCTGCTGCGGATGCTTGCGCCCGCCCTGCGGCGGCACGGAAGCGACCGTGCCTTCCATGATCTTGAGCAGCGCCTGCTGCACACCCTCACCGCTCACGTCGCGCGTGATGGAAGGATTGTCGGATTTGCGGCTGATCTTGTCCACTTCATCAATATAGACAATGCCGCGCTGCGCGCGTTCCACATTGTAATCCGCGGCTTGCAGCAGCTTGAGGATGATATTCTCCACATCCTCACCAACATAGCCGGCTTCGGTGAGCGTGGTGGCATCCGCCATGGTGAAGGGCACATCAAGGATGCGCGCCAAGGTCTGCGCCAATAGCGTTTTGCCGGACCCGGTCGGCCCCAACAGCATGATGTTGGATTTGGCAATCTCAACATCCGCGCCCTTACCGCCCTGACCCAGGCGCTTGTAGTGATTATGCACCGCGACCGACAGGACCCGCTTGGCGTATTCCTGGCCAATCACATAATCATCCAGAACCTTGCAGATTTCCTTCGGTGTCGGCACGCCATCGCGGGACTTCACCATATGCGTCTTATGCTCTTCACGGATGATATCCATGCAGAGTTCGACGCATTCATCGCAAATGAAGACCGTTGGCCCGGCGATCAGCTTGCGGACCTCATGCTGCGACTTCCCACAGAAGGAGCAGTAGAGGGTATTCTTGGAATCGCCGGACTTGCTCATACCGTCTCCATGCGGCCGCGATTGGTGGGCCGCGATTCAACCAACATACTCCCCAGGCGCAGCCGGGGAAAGCGTGCCCGGCGCGTCTGGGCCATTTCAGCCGCCTGCCGCGTCAGAAATGAGCTCCGGGCGCTTGTCGACCACATGGTCAATCAGCCCGAAATCCCGCGCCTCTTCCGAGGACATGTAGCTGTCGCGTTCCAACTTCCGCTCAATCGCGTCAATCGGCTGGCCGGTGTGGCGGACATAGATCTCGTTCAGGCGCTTCCTGACCTTCAGGATTTCGCGCGCCTGGATTTCGATATCCGTCGCCTGGCCCTGCGCGCCGCCGGATGGCTGATGCACCATGATGCGGCTATGCGGCAGGGCATAGCGCTTATCCTTGGCCCCGGCGCAAAGCAGCAAGGACCCCATGGAGGCCGCCTGCCCGATGCAGACCGTGCTTACGGGGCTGCGGATATATTGCATGGTGTCATACATGGCGAGGCCGGCCGACACCACGCCACCTGGGCTATTGATGTAAAAGGCGATGTCCTTATTGGGGTTTTCGCTTTCCAGAAACAGCAGCTGCGCGCAGATCAAGGAGGAAACCTGGTCAAAAACCGGCCCCGTCAGGAAGATGATGCGTTCCTTGAGCAGGCGGGAGAAAATGTCGAAAGCCCGCTCACCCCGCGCGGTTTGCTCAACCACGACCGGCACCATGGTATTGTTATAGACTTCAATCGGATCACGTTCCCGGAACATCAGCTCATCCTTTCACGCCACATTGGTCGTATCAGCTATCAGATTTGGCCCCTTAACTGGTAAAGGCCGAAATCTCCAAACTCCCCATGCGCCCATTTTCCCGCCTGGGTCAACGCCCGCGCTCAGCGCCCGGTTGCAACACCATGCCATCATACCCTGGCTCGACCCCCGGCGGCAGGATGCGGCTGAGCCAGCCATAATCCAGATCGCTGCCCATATGGGTTAAAACCGTCCGACGTGGCTGCAAAATACGCACCCATTCAAGCACCTGATCCAGATTCGCGTGCACCTTATGGGGTGCACGCTGGAAGCATCCCACATCCCAGGTATCCAGACCGTGAAGAAGGGCCATGCTTTCCGCCGGCAGGCGCACCAGATCGGTGGAATAGGCAAAGCCGCCGATTCGAAGCCCAAGCGTTTCCATCACCGCGTGATCCTGGCTGAGCAGCGTGATGGGCAGCCCGGCGATCTCCACCGTATCGCCGGGCGCGACCTCGGTCGCTTCAAGGGCGGGGCGGAAAAACCAGGGGCCGACTGCGGGCAGAAAGGCATAATCAAAGCGTTGCTTGAGGTTATCCAGCGTTCTTGCCATGCCATATATAGGCAAGGGCTTGCCCGTGATGCGGTTCAGCACGCGGGTTTCATCGGTGCCCATGACGTGATCGGCATGGTGATGGGTGAATAGGATCGCCTCGACCGCGCCAATCCCGGCGGCCAGGAATTGGGCGCGCATATCGGGCCCCGCATCCACGAGCAGCCTTTGCCCCTGATCGCCTTCGATCAGTATCGAGGACCGGGTGCGCCGATTCCGAGGCTCGTTCGGGTCGCAGGCGCCCCATTCGCCCCGGCCATCGGCGCCGCCAATCAGCGGCACGC
The DNA here is from genome assembly GCA_020249415.1 of Roseomonas sp. Classification (GTDB taxonomy): domain Bacteria; phylum Pseudomonadota; class Alphaproteobacteria; order Acetobacterales; family Acetobacteraceae; genus Neoroseomonas. The sequence goes on from JADCFR010000438.1 coordinate 11,656, forward strand.
CCGCCGAACCGCCACAGCCAAGGATCGTGACGGTGATCAAGCCCTATTGGTCCGCTCGCTGCTGTCGGTTCACGACAGTAGCGTGGATCGGCCCACCGAATATGGGGCTGAAGGTGCGCTGGAGCAGTTTTGAGTCGGGACAGATTGGCATGAATCGCACCACTAGC
>JADCFR010000439.1 GCA_020249415.1 Roseomonas sp.
CCCCGCGCAAAAGCCGCGCAAGGCGGTTTCATCCCCCGCCACCACCAGCCCGGCCAGCAGCATGATCGGCCCGAGCAGGATGATTTCCGGCAGCTTGGCCGCCAGCACGGCGCCAGAGGCAGACCAGCAGCCAGCCAGAACCAACCAGAGCCACAGCGCACCGATGGCCGCGAGCGGCAGGCCGATATCGGGCGCGATCACCCAGCGCCGCGTCATGGCGCAAAGCACCAGCAAGGGCAGCGCCAGCGCCGCACTCAATACCGTGAAATCAATAGGTAAGGCGCCAATCAGGGGGATGGATTTCAAGGCTCCGGCGAGATGCAACAGCGCCGTGGCCGCCCCAGCCAGCCAGGCCAGCGCATCCATGGGCGGCGCAAGCTGCGCGTCATCTGCCCGCACCCTCAATCCCCCTGCATGGCGGGGCGGCGCGTCACCAGCGCGGCATCGCGTAAGGCGCGTCGTGCCAGCAGCAGCCCCGCCGCGCCCATCAGCACCGCCACCGGCACCACCAACAGCCAAAGCCCCAGCAACAGCGGCCGATTGGGGCGAGAGGGGCGAGCCTCCACCATCGGTACCGCGATCAGCCGCGCCGCCACAGCCTCATCCGCCGCCACCACCAGCCCAGCGCGTTGCTGCTGGGCCAATAGATCGTAGAGGCTATTGCGGAGAAATACGTCACTTTCGCCGGATAGCCGTGCCTCCAATGCCGCGACCCGGCGCGCCGCCTGATCGGCAAGATCGGCGCGCACCTTGGCCTCGGCATAGTTATGCAGGGTGACCAGGGCTTGCAGCGCCAAGGCAGGGTCGGCGTGGGTTAATTCAAGACTCCAGGTAATGCTGCCAAGGTTCTGACTTACCGACAAATATCGCTCAAGCCACGCCAGTACATCATCCGCATCCAGCGCACGGTTGAGGCCCAATGCGGCCCGCAGCCCCGCAAGCGGCGAGTCCTGACGGGTGCGCTCCAGCGCCTGCAATAGCGGGGTTTCGGTGGTGAGCATGCGCGCTGCCTCGGGCGAGCGCAGAGCGGCCAGATAGACAGCGAAATTGCCACCGGGGCGCGTATCCTGGATTTGGCTTTGGCTTAGCGCCTGGGGCGAAAGCAGCGCAGAAATGGCAAAGGCCGTGGTTTCCGCCGGCGCCACCTGGGCGCGCGCCACATGGCCGCGCGGCCAGAGCAGGATGGCGGCCGCCCCGCCCACCCATAGCAGCAGCAGGACCAGCGCCAGCCTGGCACGCCAAGCCCAAAGCCCCATCAGCAGCAGCGGCAATGGCATCAGCCAACCCCCATTCCAGCGGGCAGGGTGATTTCCGTGAAAATCCGCCGGACCGGGCGCTGGGCGCGGAGTTCCAGTACCGGCGCCGGTTCCACCCGCCCATAGGAGGGGCTCTCCCAGCCGCGGATCAATTCCAGGCTGAAGGGCGCATCGGCGGCCAGCGTGATGCGCGCCTTGGCACTTTCGAAGCCATCGGCAATGCGCCGCCACGCGCCAGGGCAAAGCCGCCAGCGCAAGGCCAGGTGCCGGAAATCCCCACCCACCTGATCCTCGACCCGCCAGAGCCGACCGCGGCATTCAATCCGTCGCGCATGGCGATTGCCGCGCCAATCACGGGTTTTGGCGCCATCGGGAATGGCGCGGCAGCGCGGCCAGCGTCCGAACAGGAAGGGGCCAAGCCGCGGCATGGGCTCGGCGTCATCAAAGGTGATGAGATTATGGCCGAGGCCGCCTGCCAGCATGCTTTGCCACCAATCAAAACCCGGCGGTGGCAGATAGGCGCCGCTGCCGCCATCGCGGAGCAGATTCTCATTGCCGTCCCAAAGGTCAAAATGCAGCAAATCCGCCTGACCGGGCCGGAAGCGGAGCGGCACGCCGGTGCGCAGCACGCCGCGCGCGCCGCCTGCCCCGGCAAGCCCGAACCAGCCGGCACTGCGCCAATGGGCCGCAGGTGGCGCCGGCGCGATGGGCGCGGTGGTCAAGCCAAGCGCGCGGCAGCCGGGATCATCCGGCAAGCCGGCGCTGACACCGAGGAAAAGGCGCGCAGCGCGCTCCAGGCTCGCGCGCGCATCGCCAGCCCCGAGCCCAGACAGGTCGGCAAAGGCCGAATCATCACACGGCCCGATGCGGGGTAAGGCGCCATTGGGGGCCATGACGCGCCCCAGCCATTGCGTGGCAGCTGCAGCGCGCGCCGCGAAAGCCCCGCCAAAGCTTGGCGCCCCATGACGGCGGCGGAACCATTCGGCCATCGCCAGCACATCCAGCATCAGCCGGTGATAGGCCGGTGAGGCCTGGGCAAAGGCCCCGCAAGGCGAAACCAGCCGCGCAACAGCCCTCGCCAGACCCCGCGCCCCGGCGCGCTGATCCCACGCCCGACCAAGCAGCAGGCCACAGACAAAGAGCCCCGCCGCTTCGCTGATCGGGTGGTTATTGTCCTGCGCCGCGCCATAGGCGCGCGTGGCGCGAATGCGCCGTGCATGCAGCGCAAGCAAGTCACGCGCGCCGGGGCTGAGCCGTCGGTCCGCACCCAGCAGCGCAAGCGTCAGGCTGATCCCCATGGCC
>JADCFR010000044.1 GCA_020249415.1 Roseomonas sp.
GCACCGCCGATGTCGGCTGGGTAACCGGGCATAGCTATATTGTTTATGGCCCTCTCGCGAATGGCGCCACCACGCTGATGTTTGAAGGCGTGCCGAGCTGGCCCGATTCCGGGCGCTTCTGGCAGGTGGTGGCGAAGCATAAGGTGAATATCTTCTACACGGCGCCCACCGCGATTCGCGCCCTCATGCGCGATGGTGAAGGCCCCGTGAAAAAGCATGACCGTTCCAGCCTGCGGATTCTGGGCAGCGTGGGTGAGCCGATCAATCCCGAAGCCTGGCTTTGGTATTATCGCGTGGTGGGCGATTCCCGCTGCCCGATTGTGGATACCTGGTGGCAGACAGAGACCGGCGGCATTCTGATCTCGCCGCTGCCCGGTGCGGTGGCGCAAAAACCAGGCTCGGCCACGCTTCCCTTGCCTGGTGTGCAGCCCGCGCTGGTGGATGGTGAGGGCAAGCTGTTGGAAGGCGCGACCGAGGGTAACCTTGTGATCCTGGATAGCTGGCCCGGGCAGATGCGCACGGTTTATGGCGATCATGAACGCTTCGTGCAGACCTATTTTTCCACTTTCAAGGGCATGTATTTCACGGGCGATGGTGCGCGGCGTGATGCCGATGGCTATTACTGGATCACGGGCCGCGTGGATGATGTGATCAATGTTGCCGGCCACCGCATGGGCACGGCGGAGATCGAAAGCGCGCTGGTCGCGAACCCAGCGGTCGCGGAAGCCGCGGTGGTTGGCATGCCGCATGACATCAAGGGCCAGGGCATCTACGCCTATGTCACGCTGAAGGCGGGTGTTGAGGCCACGGATGTGCTGCGCAAGGAATTGGTCGCCTGGGTGCGCAAGGAAATCGGCCCCATCGCGACGCCGGATGCCATTCAATGGGCGCCCGGCCTGCCAAAGACTCGGTCCGGCAAGATCATGCGGCGTATCCTGCGCAAGATCGCGGCGAATGAGGTGGATGGGTTGGGTGATACCAGCACCCTCGCTGATCCCGCTGTGGTGGATGAGCTGGTGGCGAATAGGGTGCGGTGACACGCCCCCTCTCCCAGACGGCGCCGAGGATACCCTTGCAAGACAATACCCGCCTGACCGGCAAGGTCGCCATCGTCACTGGCGCTGGGTCGCGCAATCCCGGTGCCGGCGCCACCAATATCGGCAATGGCCGCGCCATTGCCGTGCTGATGGCCGCCCGCGGCGCCAAAGTGCTGCTATTGGATGTGGACCGTGCTGCGCTGGAAGAAACCGCGCAGATGATCGCCGCTGAAGGTGGCATTTGCGCGCTGGCCGAGGCAGATGTCTCAAAGGCCGATGATTGCGCGGCGGCGGTGGCGGAAGCCGTCAGGCTTTGGGGGCGCCTGGATATTCTGGTGAATAATGTCGGCATCAGCGGCCCGGCTGGCAATGCGGAGGGCGTTGATCCTGATGCCTGGGATTACGCCATGCAGGTGAATGTGAAATCCGTGATGCTCATGGCGAAATATGCCGTGCCGGAAATGCGGAAATCGGGCGGCGGGGCGATTGTGAATCTGTCTTCGGTTGCCGGGCTACGCGCCGGGCATCCGGGCTTGCTCTACGCCACCACCAAGGGGGCGATTGTGCAAATGACGCGCGCCATGGCCGGGCATCACGGGGCGGACAACATCCGCGTCAATGCCGTGGCACCTGGCTATGTCTATACGCCCATGGTGGCATCGCGCGGCATGACGGAAGAACTACGTCAGCAGCGCGCGCAATCGGGCATGTTGAAGTTTGAAGGCAGCGCCTGGGATGTTGCGGAGGCTGCGTGCTTTCTGGCCTCACCGGCGGCGCGCTGGATCACGGGCCAGACCCTGCCGGTGGATGCCGGGCGTTCGGCGGGCAATGCCGCAGGGGCTTCGCCAAAGCCGGCGGGGGCGCTGCGTTAGGGGGCGGGAATCACCAGCGCCGGCACGGCAAGCCCACCAGCACGGCCCAGGATTCCCTTGCTCTGCACACCAATAATCGCAAAGCGACCATCAGCGCCGCGTAGCAGCAAGGGGCCACCGGAAGACCCCGTGGTGCCAGCGCAATCATGCGCGAGCATCACCCCTTCCGCTTCAATCCGGCGCAGGCCCAGATAGCGGCAGGCCGGGTCCACCAGCAGGGTGCCGGGCGCATCACGCTGAAAGCCGGGCAGGGCGAGGATGCTGCGTTCCGGTGGCGTTTCGCGCAGCAGGGGCAAAACACGCCCTGCGCCAATTGGCGCATTCAGCGACACCAGCGCCCAATCGGAAGCCCAGGGTGCTTCGCGTGCGGGGTCAAAGCCAGCACCAACGCGCAGCGCCACGCCGCGCGCTTCGGCGTCGCCGATGGAAACGCGCATCCGTGCGGCGGGCAGCAAGCCGGTTCCCGCTTCATCCTTCAGGCAATGCGCCGCCGTCAGCACCACCGCAGGCGCCACCATGGCACCCGTGCAAAGCCCAGCACCCTCCGCCTCAATCAGCGCCACCGCATGCCAGGGCGGATGCGCTACCGGCACGGGCAAGCGCGGATCGGGGCCAGCGTTCATCCCGGCCACTTGTGCGAAACCCGGACTGGCCAAGCCCAGCAGCAGCGCCAGGATCAGCCGCATGAAGCGAGCATACGCTCCACAAAGGCCGGCACAATCTGCGTCGCAGGGCCGTGCTGCGCCTCATGGAACAGCGCCGTGCCCTCGGTTTCTTCCAGATTCAATTCAACGCAGCGCGCCTGCCGCCGCACCGTCTGCACGAAGCCGGCGGCGGGATAGACCTGGCCCGAGGTGCCAATGGCAACAAAGACGCCGCAAGCATCCAAGGCGGCTTCGATCCTTTCCATCTCCAGCGGAATTTCACCGAACCAGACAATATGCGGCCGCAGCCGCCCTGGCACACCACAAGCGGGGCAAGCGGCATGTGCGGTGATGTCATCCTTCCAAACACTCACAGCACCGCAAGCAAGGCAGCGCGCCTTCAGCAATTCACCATGCATGGCAATCACATTGCGCGACCCGGCGCGCGCATGCAGGCCATCTATGTTTTGCGTGACCAGTGTGACGGGCGCGGGCCAATTGGCTTCCAACTGCACGAGGGCGAGATGCGCTGCATTGGGTTGGATCGCCGGATCACGCAACTGCGCGCGCCGCGCATTGTAAAAACCTTGCACCAGATCAGGATTGCGCGCGAAGGCTTGCGGCGTAGCCACATCTTCAATCCTGTGGCGCGCCCAAATGCCGTCAGCATCACGGAAGGTGGCCAGGCCGGATTCGCGGGAGATCCCCGCGCCGGTCAGAATCACCATGGGTGGCGCCATCAGCTTGTGGGTGGCGCCGGCGGCGTGCAGCTTTGCGGTGGGCGCGGTGCGGGCTGATCCGGGCGCGGCGGCGCTGGGTTTTCGCTTTGCTGTGGCGCCGGAATGGCTGGCGCCTCAAGACAGGGACCAAATGCAAGCAGGGCGAGCATGATCAGCATGATTGCCTCCTCACACAAATTCAGCACAAAGCCTGGCCCTTGCGCAATGCGGGGCTTGCGGCGCGGCGCAGCCTCAGGGAGTGTATCCCCAGAAGCAGCGGGGAAACAGCGCGTGGCCGGAACGCATCTGGGCAGTATTGAGACGCGCTATTCCTGGGTTGTCGCCATCACGGCGGTGACCATGCTGTCGCTGGCTGCCGGTGGCCCGATTACGGTGGTGGTGGGGCTGGTGCAAATCGCCGAGGATTTCGGCAGCGGGCGGTCGCTGCCATCGCTGGCCAATTCGCTCGCCTATTTCGGCACTGCCATTGGCGGCATGGTCTGTGGCGTGATGGTGGCGCGCTTCGGCCAAAGGCTGGTCGCGATGATTGGCGGCATCGCTGTGGCACTTGGCCTGATGCTCGCTTCCTTTGGTGAAAGCTGGGCGCTGCTGGTTGGGCTTGGGCTTGGTGTTGGCCTGTTTGGCAATGGTGCCTTGTTTCCGCCGATGTTGGCTTATGTCTCGCTCTGGTTTGACCGGCGCCGAGGCACGGCACTCGCACTGGTCGCTTCCGGACAATATGTCGCTGGCTTCCTGTGGCCGCCGATATTTGAACGCGCCATCGCAAGCTTTGGCTGGCAGCGCACCATGTTCGGCTATGGGATTTTGGTCGCCGCAATCGCGGTGCCCTTGGCCGCGCTGGTCTTGCGCCCGCCGCCAGCGCAACCCACTACCGGTCATTTCGCCGAGAAGATGCAGCCAGGTGCGCGCGTACTGGGCATGAATGGCAATCTTGCCTTTTTCCTGCTCGCGTTTTGTTCCTTCCTGTGCTGCATCCCTATGGCC
>JADCFR010000440.1 GCA_020249415.1 Roseomonas sp.
GCATTGCCAAAGCGCTGCTGCGGCGTCAGCGCGCCCGGTTCGACATTCAGGCTACGCGCGCCAATCACCAGCTCAGCTCCTTCTTCGATGATGGGCGCCAGCAGCCGTGGCAAATCCTCTGGCCTGTCGGAGGCATCGGCATCCATGAACAGGACCGTATCCACCGCGGGGGATAGCGCGGCGATGCCGGCAAGGCAGGCCCGGCCATAGCCGCGGCGGGGTTCGGCGACCACGCGCGCCCCCATGCCTGCTGCAATTTCCGGCGTGCCATCGGTGCTGGCGGTATCCACCACAATCACCTCAGCGACTTTGGGCAGGATGGCGCCGAGAACTTTGGGCAGCGCCGCGGCCTCATTCCTGGTGGGCATAATGACGCCGATGATGGGCGGGGCTATGGGCTTCATGGGTTGGCGCGCCGCCTGATCAGGTTTTGGCCCAGCATCACCAGCACCCCCGCAAGATGAATGGCCGCGATGCCTTGCGCGAAAACCGGGCGCAGCACGGGGCCGGTGAAGGCAAAGAACAGATAGTAAAGCGGCAATAGCACCGCCGGCAGCAGCAGGGCTCGACAGCCCAGGACGGCGGCAAAGGGCAGGAACCACACCGCATACCAGGGGAATTGCGCCGGTGAGAGGTAGAATGTCGCCGCCGCAATCACCAGCGCACCGCGCAACAGCGCGCCGCCATCTGTGGGCGCGCGCCAAGCCATGGCGAGGGCAATCGCGGCGCCCGCGAAGCCAAGCAGCGGGCGCAATATGGCGCCGGATTCTTCGCCCAGGATCGCCTCAGCCCAGGCCATGGGTGCGTTATTGACGGACCAGAAACGCGCATAGGCATTCAAACCAGCATCGGGCGCGGCGATTGTCGCCAGCAATGGCGCCAGAACAAGCAATGTTGTCGCCCCAAAAGCGATCAAGGCGCCAAGCCAGGCGCTGCGCGGCAGCCAGCGCCCGAAAAGCGGCGCCAGCAGCACAGGCCAAAGCTTCACGCCGGCGGCGAGGCCGAGCAAAACCCCAACGGCAATGCCCTTGCCCCGCAGCGTCAACAGCACCGCGCCCAGAAGAAGCGGCGGCAAAAGCGCATCCACATGCATTGCATTGGTCAGCACCAGGGGCAGAAGCGGACAGCACCACCAGATGGCCACCCGCATGATCGGAAGCCCCGCTTGGCGCAGCACAGCAGCCATGAGCGGCAAGGTGACAAGCTCAGCGCCCAGGATCACAAGCCGAAGGCCCGTGACATCCCAAGGCATGATCCAATGCGCCAGCAGAAAGGCGGCCTGGGCCGTGGCGGGGTAGATGCTGCGGAGCTCGGTAAAGGGAAGCCTATCCAGCAGCGCTGCCCCCGCCGCGCCAAGCTCAGGCGGCAGGCCCGCCGCCGGGGGCGCAGCCCAGGGAGAGATCCCATGCGCGGCCAGCGCCCCATCCCAAAGATAGCGCAGCGCATCCGTATCCAGCACAGGCGGTGTGGTGAACCAGGGCAGGCGGATCGCAAGGCCGAAGGCGAAAACCCCGAGCAGGACCAGCGGGCGCATCGGCAGGCGTTCCAGCGGGCCAAGCGCGGCAAACCAGGCAGCGCCGCCAAGCACGGCAAGCGCGACGTAGAGGAATATCGGCAGCGGCGGCGCGGTGACCTCATCAGCCAGGGCAGGCGCAAGGGCCAGCATGGCCAATTGCGTCAGCGCGATGATGCCCGCCGCCAAGAAAAGTCGCTTCACCTGCCCATGTCCGACGTCATGCCCCATGGGCGTAACCTTCACGGCTCTCACGTCGAAAGGGGTGAAACATCAACCGACAATGTATCACGGGGTGCGGTCTTTCATGCCAAGGAACTTGTTCAAATCTCGCCGTCTTGTTCTGGCGACGGCCGCCATTGGCGTGTTGAGCGGAAGCGCCGGCGCCACGAACAAGCCACTGCGGCGTGGGCTGCCTGACCCGACTGATCCTGGAACCAGCCTCGCCTGCGTGGAGCAGGCCGTGGCGGAGCTTTTGGCGGTCCCGGAAATGACCCCGGCTGAATTGAGCCTGCGGATTGAAATGGGCGAGCCGCTGACGCTGTTCGATGTGCGCCAACCGGATGAATACGCGCAAAGTCGCCTTCCGAACGCCACCCTTTTGACGCCTGAAACCCCGGTGCGCGCGGTCCTGAAGCAGCTTCGCTCCCGACAGCCTGACGCCAAATTTGTGTTCTACTGTTCTGTCGGCTGGCGATCCGGGCGCCTTGTTCAGGAGATTCGCCAAGCGACGCGGCGCATGGCTGGGCCGCCCGTATTCAATCTGCGTGGGGGTATTTTTCGCTGGTATGATGAGGATCGGGAATTGGAGTTTGGCCCCGATGCTTCGGGCGTGCATCCCTTCAACCGCAATTGGGGAACATTGCTGAGCCGCCTTGATTAAGGCGGCGCCACGAACAACCGAGCGTGACGGTGCAGCACGCCATGGGCACGGGGCGGGCAAGCAAATGGGCCGTTTCTGTTCTGACTTGCCCATGTTTGCCGTTTCAGTCAGGACCCCGCCGGTGCATTGTTCAAGGCCCAATCATAGGCATCCTCCGCAATGCTGGTACGCCCGGCGAGGCGCTGGCTGAGCGGCGGGGCGGCGAATTGCCGGAGATGCGCAATGACGCCCGCCTCATTGCCGCCGAAATCCTCACGAAACCAGGTATAGATTGAGGAGATGCGCAACCGCCCATCCGGCAGAACGGTCACGCCGCGCGGGTGATTGACATAGGCGGCGGCAGCGGCATCCAGCTCGGCTTCCAGCGTTGCGGCGCGCCAGACCCGCGGCCAGAGATTGGGGCAGCCGATGGAGGCGCAATTGACGGCGTAATGCACGCGCGGATCGCGAAAGAAGGGCCGCATCGTGCCGTGTTCGATATCATCAAGCGACATGCGCTTGCCTTCGACGGTCACAAGCCGCGTACGCCAAGGGCCGATATAGCCCTTTGGGTCAAAGGGCACACCTGATGAGCGGATGTCGCGAATGGACCGTACCGGATAGCGTTCCAGCACGACCTTGAGCGTCAGCGCGTTGTAAAGATTGGCCCAATAGGCGAAGGCTTCCGGCCGCGCCATGCTGGAAGGGCTGCGCGTTGCGGCCTCAGTGATCCAGGCATCAAGCGCGCGCATATCCTCGGCTGAGGCTTTCAGCGCGGCATAACGCACGCGCGTCACGCCATCCGGCGGTTCGATGACATAGCGTGCCAGCAAGGCGCCGAGGCTCGCGTCAGGATTGGCAGCGGCGCGGCGCAGTGGCAGCGCGGCGAGGGCAAGCGCGCCAAGGGCGGCGGGGGCAAGCGCGCCAAAGGCGCGACGGGTTGGCATGATGAACCTCCTAGGATTTGGCAAACCGCGCCTTGAGCGGAATGGCAGCGAGTGACAGCACGGCAAGCCCGATCAGGGCGCCCAGTATTTCAGGCGTCAGCACGGAACCGACATCAAAATCACCGCCCTGCGCCAGCACATCGCCAAGCCCCGCCCCTGCCAGGCTGAACACCGCCGTACCGGGCAAAATGCCAATCGCCGTGGTGATGACGTAGATGGGCAGGCGTACACCGACAAAGGCCGGCACCAGATTGACCAGAAAGAAGGGGAATAGGGGCACAAGACGCAGCACCAGCAGATAGGAAGCAGCATTGCGGCGAATACCCTCACCCAAGGCGCGCGCCTTGGGACCCATGCGATCCAGCGCATCAGCGCCGAAAATACGTTGGGCAAACAGGAAAATCAGCGTGGCGCCAATGGTGGCGCCAAAGACCGTCAGCGCCGTGCCCAGGATGGCGCCAAACAGAAATCCGCCGGACAGCGTAATGAAGACAGCGCCGGGCACTGAGAAAGCGACCGCCACCACATACAACAAAACATAGGCGCCGGCCGCGAGCAGCAGATTGGCCGCAACGAAAGCCGCCAGCGCTTCGCGATGCCGCGCCAGCGTATCCAGCGAAAGCTGATCCGAAAGCCCGGTGGCCCGCAGCATGATCAGAATGGCCACCACGCCAAGCGCCAGCCAAAGCCGCCGGTCGCGGAGCAGGTTCTTGAGCTTCATGATGCCTTCCCCTTCACGGAAGCCAGCGCTGCAGCAGCCCAACCAGGCGCCGCGTGCGCGCGCTGAAAAGGCTTGGCGTGTAAAAACTGCCCGCGGCGCGCTTGGAAATCTCTGACATCGTCGGGTAGGGTGCGATCATCGCAGCAATGGCGCCGATTTTCATTTTTTGCTGAATGGCCAGGCCCCAAACGCCAATCATCTCCCCAGCTCGGGGCGCTAGAATCGTGGCCCCCAGAATGCGCCCGCGCGGCCCCAGGATGATCTTCGCGAGCCCTTCGGTGGCGCGTTCCGCCTGGGCACGGTCATTGCCGGCGAGCGGTTGCAGCAGGGTGGAGATGTCATGCCCAGCCTCACGCGCGGATGCCTCCGTCAGGCCAACATGCGCCAATTCCGGATCAGCATAGGTCACCCAGGGCA